>NZ_JAIHOM010000042.1:23954-40341 GCF_026130165.1 Spirulina subsalsa FACHB-351
GTCTATCTTGACGAGTTAGAAGGAGTAGAAGAACAGCTAGGAGTGAGTATAATTCAATTAGTCGTGGAAGAAGAGAGCCAAGCCATGGAACTGGCTCAAAAGCTGATTCAACAAGCTCAAGAGGTATTACCCACAAGCACCATTCAACGAGATATTATTGACTTAATTGAAACAATTGTTGTTTACAAATTACCCCAACTGAGTCGAGAGGAAATAGCGCAAATGTTAGGATTAACCGATTTAAAACAAACTCGTTTTTATCAAGAAGCCTTTGAAGAAGGTCGCCAAGAAGGGCTAGAACAGGGCTTACAGCAAGCTCAAAGAAACCTAGTTCAACGTCTTCTGAGTCGTGGTCAGAGTCCAGCAGAAATTGCTGAGTTACTAGACTTACCCCTAGAAAGAGTTCAGGAACTTCTCTAGGGTTTTTAACCCAAAGGTCAAGTGGGGTGCTAGGTCAGAAGGGCGTTCAGTGTTGAGTTTCCTCAAACAAGCTTTGATGGTCACGACTTCTCCTGAGCGAGTCTCTATGCCTTCCCTCATCCTTGGCACTCCTACCTGAATCCTTCAGATTGATTAACAAGTCTGAGGTCTGACCCGCCCTAGGGGAGTTTTTAGGAAGCCCAAGGGACTGACTCTAACTCTCCCTTTGATGGACAGGAATAGTAATAATAAACTCAGCCCCTTGTCCCACTTCTGAAACACATTCTAAACTCCCACGATGGCGTTCTGTCACAATTTGATAACTAATAGACATCCCCAAACCTGTTCCTTTGCCTATGCTTTTAGTGGTAAAAAATGGGTCAAAAATTCGGGATTTCACCGATTCAGGAATCCCTAATCCATTATCCTTAATCCGAATCTGCACCTCCCGAGAACCTAGGAGTTGAGTGGTAATAGTAATCACACTAGGTTGAGCGTGAATCTGTTCATAGGTGCGGTTTTTATCGCGTTCCTCTAAGGAATCTAAGGCATTAACTAAAATATTCATAAACACCTGATTTAACTGCCCAGCATAACATTGAATTTGGGGCAGTTCCCCATAATTACGATGAACCATAATAGCTGGTGATTCGGGTTTTGCTTTAAGACGATTTTGCAGAATTAATAAGGTACTATCTAACCCTTCATGAATATTTACATCCTTACATTCTGCCTCATCTAAACGGGAAAAAGTACGCAAAGAAGCGACAATCGAACGAATCCGTTTCGCCCCTACTTGGATAGAATTCAGCGTTTTAGGAAGGTCTTCTAGTAAGAAATCAATATCCAATTCTTCTAGAATATCCTGTACTTCCGGCGTAGGTTCAGGATAGGATTCTTGATAGGTTTTGACAATTTCTTGTAAATCTGTGGCGTAGGTTTTGATATGCTCTAAGTTGCCATAAATAAAATTAACTGGATTGTTAATTTCATGGGCAATCCCTGCTACTAACTGCCCCAAACTGGACATTTTTTCACTTTGAATCAGTCGAGTTTGTGTTTGTTGCAGTTCTTGCAATGCTTTCTCTAATTCTTGGGCTTTGTGTTTAATGTCTCGTTCGGCTCGTTTGCGCTCGGTAATATCTGTTAATGTGCCAACATAACCTGTAATACCTCCCCCTTCTCCTAGAATTGGCTTAGCTTGATAAATGACCCAACGCACTTTACGGTTTACATCTTGAATACGGCATTCTGCTTGAAAAGAATGGTCAAGCCAACTATGACTATTCCAGGCTTGGAGCAACTTCTCTCGATCGGATTTCGCAATAGCTTGAGTCCAAGCTTGATCTAAGGATTGTTCTAAATTTAATCCGGTTAATTTGGACCACCGATCATTAACATATAAGCAGTTATAATTTACATCGGTATAAATTACACCAATGGGGGCGGCATCGGCTAAAACTTGATAACGCTGCTCACTTTCTCGCAGTTGTTGGGCGGCTAATTTTTGCTCGGTAATATCCCGTGCAATGCCATCCATGCGCAAAATTTCCCCTGTTTCATCCCGCACTAAGTAGGAGCGTTGTAACAGGTGACGCTCTTCACCATCGGGTCGTAAAATGCGATATTCCATTTCGTTAAACCCTTGATTAAAGAGTCTTTCTGAACCACTGATGACCTGGGGTTGATCTTCAGGATGAACCACTTCAAACCACAGATTAGAGTTCTCATAAAAGTCTGACGCTGGACGACCATAGATTTGTTCAGCCACTGGATTAATATACAGCAACTGATAGGTTTTATGGCAAGCTGACCAGACAATATCTTGTAGGGAAGCCAGAATACTATTTAAGCGTTGTTCGCTCTCTCTAAGCAGGTCTTCGGCTTGTTTCCGTTCGGTGATATCTTCGGTAATGGCTAATAAATATTGGGGGTTGCCCTCACAATCTAAAACGGCAGTTTTTCGACTGTGGAGAATGCGGGTTTCTCCATCACCGCGTAAAATGGCTTCTTCGGGAATATCTAACACTTGCCCACTGTTGAGAACTTCTCGGTCTTTTTGGGTGAAAAAGTCGGCTTGTTCACGGGTAAAGAAATCATAATCATTTTTGCCAATGACTTCTTCAGCTTTGTGACCCAAGAGTGCTGTGGCGGCGTTATTCCACAGCACAAAACGCAGGTTTTCGGCTTCCTTGGCAATGACTCCGACGGGTAAGGCTTCTAAAACGGAGGTGAGGAAGTTTTGCACTTCTTGAATGCGGGCTTTGGCTTTTTTTTCTTCGGAAATGTCACGGGTGGCACTGGCTAAACAAATGGGTTCCCCGGTGTCGGGATTTTTGACTAAGAAGAGGTTGAAGTCTACGGGGATGGCGGAATCATCTGCCCAGTTGCGCAGATAAAATTCCCCGCGCCAATTGCCTTGTTTTAAGACGGTGGGGAGAATTTCTTGTTGGAGAAAGTCGTGCTGTTCGGAGGGGATAAAGTCCAGCATACTGTAGGGGGTGATGTCTTCGGGCTGGAATTTAACCATTTGCCGCCCGGTGGGGTTTAAATAGGCTGCACTGCCGTCTAAGTTGGCAACGCCGAGGAAGTCGGTGCTGTTGCGGACTACGGCGGCTAGGGTTTGGCGTTCTTTTTCGGCGGCAAGGCGATCGCTCACATCCCAAGCTAAAGACACAATCCCAGTCACCCTGCCTGTTTCATCCACTAATGGGGAGTTATACCAATCACAGGTAATCCGTCGCCCATCTTTGGTTATATTTTCATTGTTGCTATAAGTCCCCCCCGTTTGTTCGAGAAGTGCTTTGATAATGGCTTGAATATTCGGCTGGAATTCTGCGGGAATAAGTCGATCTAGCATGGGGAAACCAATGACCTCTTGGGCCGAATAGCCAAAAATTCCCTCGGCGGTTTTGTTCCAACTCACGACGTTTCCCTCTAAATCCCATTCAATCACAGCGAGAGGGTTTTGTTCAACTAATAACGAATAACGTTTTTCTGTCTTCTCTAAAGCGGTGATTTGTTCCTCTATCCGAAGTTCTAACTGTTTCCGAGCATTAATGTTTGTAAAATAAGAAAATAGTTCATCTCCCACTGGATAAGCCCGCACTTCAAACCAAGTGTCAAAGGGAGGATAATATTCCTCAAAGGTTACAGGCACGCGGTGTTCTACGGCGTAATGATAGTTCGTATAAAATGGAGAATCAATGGCATCAGAATAGATGTCCCAAATATTTTGACCTAAGAGTTCGGCTTGAGTTTTCCCGAATAATTTCTCACCCATAGGGTTTAGTTGGGTAAAATGCCATTGTTTATCAAGGGCTAAAAAGCCATCACTCGAACCCGCTAAAATCGTCTCCATCCGCTTAAAAGCGGCTTGTAATGCCATTTGATCTCGCTTAGATTGGGTAATATCTAAAATCCAACCATCCCATACAATTGATCCATCCCTTTGTTTTTCCGGTCGAGACGCAGCCTTCACCCATTTTTCCTCCCCTGTGGGCAAAATCATCCGTCCTTCCCACTCCCAAACCGTTAGGGTTTGTGCAGAATAGCCTACAGTCTGCT
Organism: Spirulina subsalsa FACHB-351; assembly: GCF_026130165.1. Taxonomy (GTDB): domain Bacteria; phylum Cyanobacteriota; class Cyanobacteriia; order Cyanobacteriales; family Spirulinaceae; genus Spirulina_A; species Spirulina_A subsalsa_A. The sequence continues at coordinate 27,942 of NZ_JAIHOM010000042.1, forward strand.
CAAAACGACTCTGATCCTCGGGATGGGTTAAGTTAATCATCACGGAGGCATCTTGTTCAATTTGTTGGGGAGAAATCCCTAATAACGCTTCGATTCCGGCTGAGATATAAGGGAAGCTGTAAGTTCCTTCGGGGGTAAGTTTAAATTGATACAATATGCCTAGAACATTATCGGCTAAGGCTCTTAAACGCTCGGGATTGTCGAGTAAGCGGTTTTCTGTAAGCTGAGAATTACTGGGCTGGAAGAAAGACGGCATAATCAATTCGGTTAATGGGTCAAGTTACTGTTAAAAAAATGGATAAAATGTTCCAATCACTAAAACTTAGAACGGGCTATAAAACTGAATAATGGCTCGCTAAATATATTAATTACAATGAAGTATCATTAGGTGATGCTGGGCGGCTGATGGGGGTGGAACAGGTCTTATCCATGGTTTCTTATTTTCTATTGTGATTAAACTTTTTTCCCAGAACTCTAAAGTTTTTATAAAGAACGCCTCGGTCTACTCTGAGTTTCACTAAGAGGGGACGGATCTTGAACTCAGGAGATAGGGAAATTAAGGATTTTGGCCATCCTAGTCAACTATTATGTCGTTGCTTTGTGAAAAACCTGTGACTTATGATCATCGCCTAGGGCTTGGGTCGAAAGGATGTCAAGGAAAAACCCGGTTGATCTAACCATTTCCGTCTAAATCAGAAATCGTTGGATCAACCGGGTTTGTTCAACTTGGGTCTAAATTACCATAAACCCGGGGGGGTTCTGGGATTCATGCGGGGGGGTGGCTCAACGCCTAATTGTCGCCAGAGGGGATCGGTTCGATCGGGTAAGTCTGACAAGTATTCAGTCCCGTAGAGAACTCCATATTTGACGGGATTCCCACAGTCGGGGTTGACGTTGTTCACACAGGCAAAGTGACCGCGCTCCCGCATTTCGTCGGTTAAAGTGTAACGACGGGTGGGGGGGCGATGGGTGGCGAGGTTGATCGCTTCCACGTTATGACCACATTCGGCTCTGGGATTGTTGACACAGATAAATCCGGTTCGTACTATGTCCCAACAACTCAGGTTATATCCCCAGTTGGGATCAAAGGGACGAGGGCCACCGGGATTAAAGGCCGGGGGACATTCGATTTCTTTCCAGTCGGCCTCAACTTGAGCGATTTCGAGGGGTGGGGTTGGGGTTTGGGCGATCGCAGGACTGGCCAAAAACCCGGCGCTGCCATTGAGCAAACCGAAACCCGCCAATCCAACTCCGGCAACTAGGGAGCGAACTGAACGGGTTTTAAGGGTTGAAAGTTGATTCATAAATTGTCCTTTTTGCATTTCAGCCTAGATAGTTGGTAAACCTTATCTCACGTCCAGAGTAAGGAGTATAAAGACCTTAACTCTGGACGGAGAATGAGGTGGCTTCGATTGCACCCCGGACAGGTTAGTTAGCGGGTAAGATTACCACAAACCCGGAACGGGAGCCACCGGGGGGGGAGGAGGAGCGACAGGAGGCAGGGTTGTATCACGAGGGGGAGCTTGACCGATTTCTTGCCAGTATCTGTCTACAATCCCTTCAATATCTTGGGGGTATTCCGTGCCGTAGGTATAACCAAAGTGGGCGGGATTACCACAAGCGGGGTTGGGGTTGTTTTTACAAATGTGGCTACCGGGACGGCGAGTCATGCCCCAGCAAGCTAAGTTATAGCCGCGAATCGGCTCGATTTCTTCTTTTTCGCCGAAGAAGGGAGTGGTTTCGCGCAGACTGGGAATATAGGCGGGAGGACATTCCGTGTTGGTGTACATCCAAACGGGATGATCTAATCCGTCTTCGTTATAACTTTGCGCGAAAGCGGCGGGAGCCGCGATGCCTAAGCCGATACCGACGAGGCCGGCTAAACCTAGGGCTTTGAGGGTAAATTGATTGAATGATGCCAACATCTTATCCTTTGTGTGTTTCAGCCTTGAATTTGGGATGTTTAATCCTGTCACAAACATCAGTATAGGTCAAGATTCTCAGGAGGCAACTAGCTTTAACTTATCTTTGGTTGGAAATTGTTTAGTTTTGCTAGTTGCTCTTGGGGGATGGGATGGGGAAAACGACGAGTTTTCAGCAGTTTGCTTAGGAGTTTTTTCGGGATTTTCCGGTGGATTTTTTGGGCGATCGCCTCTCGCAGATCCTGACGGTTAATAATCCCTAGGACTACTCCCCCTTCGGAGAGGACAATAACGCGCTCTAGGGTGGACTCTAAGAAGCACTCAAGAATCTCTAGGACGGGGGTTTGTTCTGAGACAAGGGTTAACTCTCCAAAGGGACGAAGGACTTCCTTCACCTGATGACTAGCCCACATCTCGTGCTTAATTTGGGGCAGATCCTCAATTAGGATCATGCCGTGATACTGACCCCGGGAGGCGGCAAAAAAAGGTCGAGAGGTGAAGGGATCGTTCACCACATAAACATCCACGAATTCTTGAATACTTAATTCAGCATTAATCACCCGAAATTGACGACTCATAATATCTAGGGCAACCATGGTCTGAATGGTGTGTTGCAGATGCTGCCAGTGCTGATAGCGTCGGATGCTGTACCACAATAGCCCACCCCCGACTAAACCCACCAGTAAATTCCCTGACCCGGCTACCCAGCCGGAGAGTCCGGAAATGCCTAGACTCGGTAAGATGCTGATGGGACTCGGTAGAAACAGCCCGACCGCGAAAGTGCTGGAGATTGGGCTGAAATCTTCTCCCTCTCGACTTTGGGGCGGGCGGGCTTCTTCTCCTGCTGAACTTAACATTCCCTTCATAACCCTGTAATCCTAGTGAAAATATGCCTACAGACCATTTAATAATATCTCCCTAATTTGGCGGAGTTGGCGGATTTGGAAAATAAATTTATGGGGTCTGGATTGAGATGAGGGTCAGAAGAATCAACGTCAAGAGGACAGTTGGAAAATAAAGGTGACTTTATCTTCTTTGCCGAGGGCAATGCGATCGCCTGCACGTAAACGATGACGGTTGCCTTGCACTAGAGGATTGTGATTGACATAGGTTCCGTTAGAACTGCCCACATCTTCCAGATAATATATACCGCCCTCCACCCGAATATCCGCATGAACCCGGGAAACAATGGCCGAGTCAGGGAATCCTGACACATCGATATCCGGGGGAACAGGGCCGCCGGGTTTGCCTAGATGGATGATGGACAAGTTCTGGGGGAGTTCTAGGACGGTGTTAGTTTGAACATGGAGCAGACTGGCCGTTTCTACTTGGAGTTGGGTGCTAGATGTGGCCGTTGGGGGAGGAGTGGGATGGGGGGCTGTTGCTTCCGAGACTTCCGTGGCGGGTTCTTCGGGGATGGTGGGAAAGGGCACCTCGGGCAGGTCTGGGGTGGGGTCTAGGTCGGGAAAATCCGGTTGAACTGTTGCCCCTCCGGGATCTCCGTTGCCCTGTAAACTAAAACCGCACTGGCCGCAAAAACTGGCATCGGTTTGTACGGTAGCGCCACATTGAGGACAACTGGTGGTGAGGGGGAGAGGGGTGTAACAGGCCTCACATTGGGTTGCCCCTTCGGGGTTTTGGTGATTGCAGTTCGGACAAACAATCATAAGCTTTTATTCTATGACAAGGTTATTGAAGGACTTTAAAACAGTTCCGGCTGCTTCATCGAGTAACCACCAGAGTTCTCCTTGAGGTTGGATGAAACGACTGGGATAAGCCACCGGATCGGCTGTTTCGGCAAACACTTGTTGCAGTGCGGGCTGTTTATTCGCGCCGGCCACCATGAAGATAACACAGCGCCCTTGATTGATCAGGGGAATGGTAAAGGTCAGTCGTGGCTGACCTGATTTTTCCCCGACGGTAATGAGGCGATCGCACACTTCTAAGGCGGCGGTCTGCGGAAACAGAGAAGCCGTATGTCCATCATCTCCCATTCCCAACAAAATTAGGTCAAAAACCGGAAATTCTCCCGCCGATACCCCGAAAAATTCCCGTAATTCTGCTTCATAACGGCTGGCATCCTTTTGGGGATCTTGAGCGCTCGTCGGCATCCCGTGAATATTGGCGGCTGGAAAATCCACCGCATCTAACCAAGCTTCCCGCGCCATCCCCTCGTTACTATCCGGGTGGGTGGGGGGAACATAGCGCTCATCTCCCCAAAAAATATGGAGTTTTTCCCAGGGGAGATCCTGCTGGGCGAGGGCTTCGTAAAGAGGCTTGGGGGTACTACCTCCCGCCAACACAAGGCTACATTGTCCCCGTTGGGCGATCGCCTGTTTAATCTGCTCCAACACCAACCCTAACGCCCCCCCCACCAAGGCCACTTTATCCTGATACACTTTGATCTGTCTACTCATCCTAAAAATATCCCTCCTTGAATCTAGCTTTTTCTAGGTTATACCCCTTACTCCTCATTCCCAAAACCCCAGTCAATAAATCCTTGACAAAAATCATTGATTGTGCATAGAAAAATCTCTAGAAAAACCCAACAAATCGTTACACTTGTAGGCTGACCCTTGAGAGTTAGGTTAAGATAGGCACATCAAGGATTGGACTCCTGTGTTATGACCCTCTTGCTGCTCCATCATTGCTCTTTGTAACCCGATAAGATCGGTGATTCGTTCGACCCTAGAATATAGAGAGTTTGTCCAAAATTCAGAGTTTGTCCAAAATTAACTTAAAGGCTCATGAATAATTCTGCCCTTTCCTCCTTGACAGCCTTGGCCCTGAAAACCATTGCTGTCATTCTCATTGTCTCTTCACTGATTGATTATATTTTGCTCGCCTATCCCCTCAATCTAACCGATACAGGATGGCAGATTGGGTTTACCAGTCAGATTGTCGATCGGGGTATTGTTCCCATGGTGGGGATTGGTTTATTAGTCATTGGTTCTTGGATTAGTAGCGCTGTAGACGGACAAGGGAATCAAATTTCCTTGCTCAGTCTTAGATTTTGGGCGTTTTTGTTTGCCAGTGTGATGGGGTTAATCTTCTTGCTGTTGATTCCTCTCCACATCAGTAATCTAGGTCAGGCGCAAGCCCAAGCACTCAGTCAAATTACTGAAAGTGCAACCGCCGCCGAAGGTCAAATTCAAAGTCAATTTGAGCAAATCACTCAACTGCTCCAAGACGAACAACGGATTCAAGAATTGGATCAAGCGATCGCCAGTGGACAAGTCCAAGGGCAACAACTCGAACAATTGCAAACCATCCGTAGTCAAATTCAAGAATTGCGCCAAAATCCTGAAGCACTAACGGCTCAGAGAGAAAGCGCCGAAACTCAACTGCGGGCGCGTCGTGAAGAAGCCGAAAAACAAGCCAAACAAAACGCCATCAAATCTGGTCTTAGAATCGGCTTAAGTAGTGTTCTCTTAGCTATTGGCTATATTGTCATTGGCTGGACAGGCTTTAGAAGTCTCCTCGTCGGTGCAGGAGGAGGCATGGGAGGCAAACGCTAATCACCCTGTTGAGTTAATCCCTTGATTTCACAGGTTTCTATCCAGGTCATTTGGCTTCCGGCGGTATCCTTCATCCTAAACGTTTCAGTCCGCAATGTTCTCTGTTTATATCTTGACCTACAACGAAGAAATTGAGATCGCCGAATGTATCGAGTCGGTGATCTCTCTTTCTGACGAGGTGATTGTTGTAGACTCATTCAGCAGCGATCGCACCATCGAAATTGCCCAAAAATATCCCGTTCAAATCGTACAACACGCTTTTGAGAGCCACGGCAAACAGCGCACTTGGATGTTGCGAGAAGTCCCCACGCGGCACGAATGGGTCTACATCCTCGAAGCAGACGAACGGATGACCCCCCAACTCTTTGCAGAGTGTCTACAAGCCATTCAATCCGAAGAATACATCGGCTACTATGTCGCCGAACGGGTTTTATTTATGAATGCTTGGATTCGTCACTGTACCCAGTATCCCCGTTATCAGATGCGTCTGTTTCGGAAAGATAAAGTCTGGTTTACCGACTACGGTCATACTGAACGAGAAGTCTGTGACGGACCCACGGGATTCATCAAAGAAACCTATCCCCACTACACCAGTGGCAAAGGATTCAGCCGTTGGCTAGAGAAACATAATCGTTACTCCACCAACGAAGCCAAAGAAACCATCCATCAACTACAACAAGGTACCGTCAACTGGAAACACCTCTTCTGGGGGCGTTCAGAAGTCGAAAGACGACGCGCCCTCAAAGACCTCTCCGTGCGTCTTCCCTTTCGCCCCTTTGTGCGGTTTCTGTATATGTACTTCCTCCTCGGTGGGATTTGGGACGGCAAGCCGGGCTTTACTTGGTGTGTTCTCCAAGCCTTTTATGAATACCTCATTGTCCTCAAAGTCTGGGAAATGCAGAATCCCATTGAACGGGAAATTCCCCTGCACTCCCTCCCCATCTCCTCCCTACCGACTTCAAAATCCGTGAAGAGTTAAGAGTCAATTATTATTGATTAACGATTCACTGTTTCCCCCCCCCCGTGAACGGCGAGGGCTTCTTGTTTAAGGGGAGAGTATCTACTTCCCCCCCCGTGAACGGCGAGGGGTTCTTGTTTAAGGGGAGAGTATCTAACGTGAAGTTCTCCCCCGCTAACCCTTCGGGTATAACGGGCTACCCCTGCTGACTTTAGATTGGCGGGAGAGATTGATCCCGCCAAGTTGGATGAAAGGTCTAGTCTTGCTAGACTGTAAGGAAACGGTAATCAATCCTGAGCGATCAAACAGATTAGAGCAGCAAAAGGAGAGTGGGTATTCTGTGTTCCAACGATTAAAGCAAGACTTAAAGAATGACCTCATTGCAGGCCTGCTAGTGGTCATTCCCCTAGCCACCACCATCTGGTTAACCATTACTATCGCTCGTTGGGTAGTAAGTTTTCTAACGGAAATTCCCAAACAACTCAACCCCTTTCAAGGTCTTCATCCCCTACTGGCCAGTAGTTTAAACCTCGTAGTTGGACTGGCGGTGCCCTTGGGCTGTATCTTGCTCATTGGGTTAATGGCTCGCAATATTGCCGGGCGTTGGCTACTGGACTTTGGAGAACGGATTTTACAAGCCATTCCCCTAGCAGGTTCGGTTTACAAAACCCTGCAACAAATCCTAGAAACCCTCTTTCGGGATTCTAAAAGTAAATTCCGCCGTGTCGTGATGGTGGAATATCCTCGTCAAGGGGTTTGGAGTATTGGTTTCGTTACCGGAACCGTCAGCAATGCTCTACAATCCCATCTCTCACAACCGATGTTAAGTATCTTCATCCCCACCACCCCTAACCCTACTTCGGGGTGGTATGCCATTGTCCCGGAAACCGATGTGATTAACTTAAGCGTTTCCATTGAGGAGGCCTTTAAAGTTTTAATTTCTGGCGGCATTGTTAGCCCCAATGTGCCTCCTCTTGCGCCCAATTCTATTCCCCTCTCTCTGGAAAAATCTCAAAAATCCCGCGAGAAGGTTCCGGTTGAAGCCAGTCGCCCCGACCTGAGCGAAGAGTCCCGAAAAGTGTTAACCTTAGAAACTCTGGAAAACGAGAATTAACCCTCAAGCCCAATAAAACGGTCTTTACGAACAATGCCTGTCCGCCAACAACCGCGACGAATTGCCCGGGAACTCGCTCTGTTAGGGTTAAGCCAAGTCAGTGGCAACCCCGAAAAACTCACTCAACAACGGTTGAGCGATTTGGTGTTAGCTGCGATTCGCACTCTGACAGCCGAAGTGCGGGAGGTTTTGGAAACAGCCGCCGCCGAAGCTACCCGAGGGAGCGATCGCCTTTTAACCAGCGAAACCCGAGCAGTCGATGTCAAAAGTGCCAAAGCTATGGTTGAGGAAGCCCTAGAACTCACCCAAACAGCCATCAATCGTCTCGGTTATGTGGTGGACTTACCTGAAGTCATTCACCTCGCCAATAAACAAGAAGTGCGGGAATACGCCATTGAATTAATCGGCACCGTCAAGCGTCGTCAAGCAGAGATTGATCAAGTGCTTAACGACTCTCTTGTAGATTGGCAAGTGAACCGTTTACCTCAAGTGGATCAACAAATTTTGGAAATTGCCGTCGCTGAAATTCTCTATTTGGAAGTGCCGGAGCGCATTGCCATTAACGAAGCGGTGGAAATTGCTAAACGCTATTCCGATGAAGAAGGTGCAAGGTTTATTAATGGAGCATTACGGCGGGTGATTAATCGGAAAATAGGGAAAATTAATGATTAAGAATTGATGATTATTCCCTATTCCCGATTCCCCCTATACCAACGCGCTAAACGGTGAGGAGATACCCCCAGAAAATAGCCCATGACTACCCCTTGATTAATCCAAGTGGTTTTGAGAATGCCTAATTTTTCCCAACGACGGGCAGAGGTGATCACTGGGAAGGGGATAATCTGGATAGTACCCCGCTTTCTGAGTTGACGTACTAACTCAAAATCCTCCATGATGGGCAACGGGGGAAACCCTCCCAACTCTTGAAAGGTAGTAGCCTTGAGGAAAATGGCTTGATCCCCATAGGGCAAAGAACACCAGCGCGATCGCACTTTAACCAGTTTTTCGACCCAACGTAATAACGGACTCTCCCCATCAATCCCTAAATCAAACGCCCCAGCAATAACTGGGGGGTGCAATACCCCCTCAATTAGGCTCTGATATTGCTCTGGGAGGCGCGTGTCGGCGTGGAGAAACAGCAAAACCTCTCCCAAGGCATGAGCCGCCCCCACATTCATTTGAGCCGCCTTTCCGGGGGGAGAAGAGAGAACCGTCGCCCCCTCCCTTCGGGCAAGGGAAACGGTTTCATCCTCACTCCCCCCATCGACTACAATAATTTCTGGGGGGTTATGAGAATCTGCATGGGAGATTAGGGTTTTGAGGGTTTGGGCGATGGTAGGCGCTTCATTAAAAACGGGAATAATAATAGAAATTTTCGATTTTTTCATGGCCTATCCTGTTTTCAACAATTCTAGCGACGCATGGGGAAGTGATGAATTCTCCCTAGGATATGGGTTCAAGTTTCTAAAATATTACAACTCAAATAGGATAGCTATAACCAGAAATTTAATCCTAAATTCTAGAATTGCCTCCCATTATTCCTAGTTGTAAATTACGGATTTATTATCTCAATTAATACCATGTCACCCTTGAGCGAAATTAATCTCTTAACAGCTTTAGACTGGACCCAAGATGAAAGCACTCTAACCGCAGAATTACAAGCCATAATTGAGGTTATTTCCTCCCATCACCATCGTTATCCTATCACCCTTTGGATTGATAGCACTCACCACAGATCGGAGGAAATTCACTTACTTCTCTCGGGGGTAGTTCTAAATCTCTTAATGAGGGAAGATTTAGATGTTTCTCCTCATGTAGAAATTGCCCTATTGGAATCCATTTTACTTTCGGAAAATCCAGCCATCACTGATAAAATTCAGCTATGTTTACAAGGTTCAGGTTCTGACTATCATCCCCTATTTTTTAACCATCCGACTTTAACCGTAGCTGACCTAGAAACGATTCCCACTGAGGAAATTTTTCTAGTCGCTGGAGATCGGTTGTTTCGACAAGGAAATTGGCAAGGAGCTAGTGAACAATATCAACAGTATTTAAAAAATAATATTGGCTCAGAAACTCTCTACTGGAACTTGGCGGAATGTTATCGATGTTTAGAGCAACTTGACGCTTTAACTGCCACCATTGAACAGGGAATAAATTATTATCCAGAAGCAGGACATCTTTATTTTTTACTTATTACTGATCTACGGAGAAGGGGCAAAGTTGAACAAGCCCTGCCTTGGGTAGAAAAAGCTACAGAAAAGCTTCCCTGTGATTACACCTTTCAACTATTAAAGCATTTAATAGTTCCCGCTCTTTACCATACCACTGAGGAGATTGAATTCTACCGAGAACGCTTTAGTAAAGGGCTAGATAACTTGATGAAACAGACTCAACTCAATAGTCCAGAAGATCGCAACATTGCCTTAAGAGGGATTTGTTCACTGACTAACTTTTATTTGAGTTTTCAGGGCAAAAATGATCGGGATTTACAGATCAAATATGGTCAGTTAGTACAAAAAATTGTTAACGCTAACTTTCCCCAGTGGAGCTATCCTTTAACTATGCCTACTCTAGCAGCAGGGGAAAAAATTAGAGTGGGCTATGCTTCCGCTTATTTACATTCCTATAGCGGCACATTATGGCTGATTGGTTGGTTGAAACAACAGGATCGTTCTCGCTTTGAAGTTTACTGTTACTATACCAGTAATACTCCTGATGAGGTGACGGAACAATTTAAACAGTATAGTGATTATTTTTATCAAATTCCGAAGGATTTAGAGACGGTTTGTCAACAGATTCGACAAGATAATTTACATATTCTAGTTTTCCCAGAATTAGGTATGGATGCCCCGACTTTTGCCATGGCAGGTTTGCGACTTGCTCCGGTGCAATGTACGGCTTGGGGGCATCCTGTGACAACAGGTTTACCGACGGTGGATTACTTTTTGTCCAGTGAATTAATGGAAGGGGAAGGGGCAGAAGAGCATTATTCTGAGCAGTTAGTGCGCTTACCGAATATTGGGGTTGCTTATCCAAAACCGACGATTCCCCCGTTAATTAAAAAGCGGTCAGATTATCAGCTTGCGGACGAACGAACCCTTTATTTATGTTGTCAATCTCCGGTGAAATATTTGCCCCAGTATGATTATATGTTGCCAGCTATTGCGGCACAAGTTCCCCATGCTCAGTTCTTGTTTTTGCGAGGGACATTATTAAAACCTCGCTTAAAAGTGGCTTTTGCAGAGATGGGTTTAGATTACCGGGAATATTGTGTGTTTCGCCGGATTCCTGAGCGGTTAGATTACTTGATGATTAATCTACTCTCGGATGTGTATTTAGACACCTTAAGCTGGTCAGGGGGGAATACGAGTTTAGAGGCCATTGCTTGTCATTTACCTGTGGTGACTTGTCCGGGGGAATTTATGCGCGGCCGTCATACGGATAGTTTTTTAAAAATGATTGGGGTCGGGGAAACAATTGCCCAAGATGAGGCAGAATATATTGAAATCGCGGTAAAATTGGGGCGGAATGAGCGATGGCGGGAAGAGGTGCGGGCTAAGATGGGGAAATGTTGCGATCGCCTTTATGAAGATCCCCAATGTGTCCAAGGTCTTGAAACCTTTTATCAGCAAGTGGTTCACCCCTCCTGAATTCGGTGTATTTTCTGCGTTTTGTCATGGTTCTGACCCCTTGGGAACCGAAAAAAATCTAAACCATTGTGCTGAATCCAGATTTAATCCGGCAAGAAATTGAAGCTCTGTCTTGGTCTTTTGGGGCCCCTACTATGGCCATTCATAGCTTTGAGAGTCTCCCGTCAACCAATGATCAGCTGTGGGAATTGCTGAGTGCAGGGGAACAAATTCCGGTGATGGCGATCGCACAACAACAAACGGCCGGACGAGGACAATGGGGCCGACAGTGGCAATCTTCCCCCGGTGGCCTTTATCTCTCCTTGGGATTGACCATCACCCCAGACCAACTTTCCCCCCTCCTCACCTTTGCCAGCGCTTGGGGCATCGCCACCACCCTCCAACAGGCAGAGATTCCCGTCCAGTTGAAATGGCCCAATGATTTAATCCTCCAAGGTCGCAAACTGGGGGGGATTAAACTAGAAACTCGGAGTTCTTGCCCTCATATAGTGATTGGAGTGGGCATCAATTGGCAAAATCAGCCCCCCTTCCCCGGTATTTCTCTAGAGACATTTTTTCAACGGCAAGGAAAACGTTATATTAGTCATTTGGAACAACTAGCCGCCTTGACCACCTCTGGGATTTTAACGGGCTACGACTTCTATGCTCATCAAGGGTGCGATCGCCTTCTCCAAGCCTACGAAGGTTTACTGATTCACTTAAACCAAGAAGTAAAGATCAACGGGAGTCTTGGAACCATCCTAGGCGTAAACCAGCAAGGAGAACTACGCATCCGTTTAAAATCCCCCGGAGCCAGCAGTGAAATCCGTTGCCCACTCGGTACAATCAGTTTGGGCTACGATCTGCCCAACCTAAACCCATCCCAATTGCCTTGAATGTCTTGTGTTGTGAGGAAAATCATGAACCCCAATCGTAAATCCGCCTTCAATCCCTATCAATTCCTCTTGCGTCATTCCCTCTTCACGCGGGGTGCCAGTGTCCTCGGAGGCTTAACCCTCCTGAGTAGTGGTTTTGTGGCAGCCCAAACCGACACCTTTGTAGATGCCATCCCCCTATCTCCCCCATCAGCCCCCGCCCAATCTACCCCAAACATTCCCAAACCCCAGAAAACCGCCCCGAGTCCCGCCCCTCAAGTAAACAAACCGGCTCCGGCACCTGTGGCTCGTCCTAATCCCGCCCCTCGTCCCAATCCCGCTCCCGCCCCCGTTGCCCAGCCAAAACCCGCCCCCAATCCC
>NZ_JAIHOM010000043.1 GCF_026130165.1 Spirulina subsalsa FACHB-351
GCTCCCCCGCTCCCCTGCTCCCCTGCTCCCTAATCGACGAGATAGTGCTTCAGGGCAAAGCGTACTAATTCAGCCCGGTTGTTGGTGTCGGTTTTCCGTAACAAACTACTGACGTATTTTTCAATGGTGCGGGGACTCAAGTGTAGTTGGTTGCCAATTTCTGGGTTGGAGAGTCCGGTGGTGAGGAGTTCTAGGACTTCTTGCTCTCGCTTGGTGAGAGTGGGGGTTTGACGTTCTGGGGAGGGGGGACTTTCTACAACGGAGACGGAAACCCCCTCTCCGGTGCTGTCGGGGCCTGAAAAGCGCAGTTCGGATTGCACGATTTGCGATCGCTCTAATAAACTGCGAATCACCGCGCCTAATTCTTCCATTTCAAAGGGTTTAGGTAAGTACAGATCACAGCCCACTTGATAGCCGCGAATTCGTTCCTCTGTACTATTGCGCTCGGTGAGAAAAATCACGGGGAGTAAGCGAAATTCAGGACGGTGGCGTACTTGTTTCACTAACTCATAGCCATCTTTCCGAGGCATTTTGATATCTGCCACCATTAAATGGGGATGATAGGTTTCTAGCAATAACAAGGCCTCGTGACCATCCTCAGCCGTGATGACGGAATATCCTGACAATTCCAGATAATCACTAATTGCTAGACGGATGCCGGGGTTGTCATCTGCAACCAAGATTAATAAAGGCATAGCAGAGGGAGTACAGGCGAGTCTTAGGTGTTCATGCTCAGAGCCGATCGGGAAATCAGGGAGTCACTGATTCCCCGATCTGATGTTCTGAGAAAACTATTGAATACAAACTCCCATTACAACCGCGCAACAGTTAAGGTGGTGGGTTGACCTAAGTCCCCTTTGAGGACAATTTCCCGTTGATTGCTGTGTAAATGGCGGACAATCTTATAAATCGTTTCGATTTGTTCGGGAACCCCCATCTGCTGGGCAAGATCGGTTAGGGAGATGGGTTGGGGACTTTGTTGGACAACTTGCACCATTTGGCGCTGTAACGCTAAGACAGAAGCGGCGGCTTTTTTCCCGGCTTCTACACCGGGCTGATGGTAAGCATTGACGTTCACTAAATAGCCATATAAGCCAACGGCTCGGTCATAGAGGGCAATGAGTGCGCCGACAGTGCGGGGGTTGACTTCTGGGAGGGAAAGGGTGATTGACTCTCGTTTGTTCTCGTAGAGGGCTTGACGAGTGCCTTGGAGTAATCCCGAGAGATAATCCCCACTGGTGATTCCGGCCTCAACTTCGATGGATTCCCCTTGACGATCGTTTAACACTTCAATGAAGGTGATAAAGAAGTTGGGGACTCCTTCTCGTAGTTGTTGGACGTAGGCGTGTTGGTCGGTGGATCCTTTGTTGCCGTAAACGGCAATCCCTTGATGAACAATATGACCTTCTAGGTCTTTTTCTTTACCCAAGGATTCCATGACCAATTGCTGAAGATAGCGGCTAAACAGTAACAAACTATCTTTGTAGGGCAGGATAACCATATCTTTTGCCCCTTTGCCGTTCCCGGCATAGTACCAAGCGAAGGCGAGGAGGGCGGCGGGATTGGTGGCGAGGTCGGGGCGACGGGTGGCGATATCCATGAGTTTGGCGCCTTCGAGGATGGCATGGATATCAATGCCTTGGAGGGCGGCCGGGACTAGACCGACGGCGGACATTTCGGAGGTGCGACCTCCTACCCAGTCGTGCATGGGGAAGGTGGTGATCCACTGTTCGCTGTGGGCTATTTTTTCAAGCTGGCTATCATGTCCGGTAATGGCTACGGCATAGTCTCCGAATTTTAGGCCGCGTTTTTGGTAGGCGGCCTGGGCTTCAATCATACCGTTGCGGGTTTCGGGGGTGCCGCCGGATTTGGAAATGACGAGGACAAGGGTGCGGTCGAGGCGATCGCCAATTCGCCCTAAAGTGCGGTCAATCCCGGCGGGGTCGGTGTTATCAATGAAGTGAATGGCGAGGGGAGCGTTTTGGGGGGCGAGGGCATCGGCGATAAATTGGGGACCGAGGGCTGAACCTCCAATGCCAATCACGAGCAAATCGGTGAAGCGTTCCGCGTGAGGAGGGTGGATGCTTCCTGAGTGAATTTGTTGGGTGAAGGTATCAATCTGGGCGAGGGTTTCGACGATTTCCTGTTTTAAGTCGGGACTGGGGGCGAGGTCAGGGTTACGCAGCCAGTAGTGACCGACCTGGCGGTTTTCGTCGGGATTGGCGATCGCACCCGCTTCCAAGTCTGCCATCTGTTGAAACGCCCGCTCAAATTTGGGCAACATGGCCTTGAGAAAAAAATCATCAAACCCAATGCGGCTGATGTCTAAGTAAAACCCTAAATTTTCGTCGTAATAGAGCCAATCCTGATAACGTTGCCAGAGATCCGTAGAATTCATAGTTTTATGTCCAACTTCGCTTCCTTTCGTCAGTTTAAGCTACGTTTTCTCCAATCAACCCTTACCGTTTACGAAGACGTTTACGAAGAAATGACGGGAGCGCTAAAGCCCCTGTTTTCCGGCAGGGGAGGAAACCTAACTCGGCTTTCCTGGTAGCCTTGATGCTCTCTCCTGTATTGTACAACGCCGATGTTCTTTGATTAGTCCCCAAAGCACCAACTAATAAACAGGGCAACCAGAATCAATAAGACCCAGCCTCCCACTTGGGGAATGAGGAGTTTAAGCAGGGCTAGGGGGGCGATCGCCATGATTTGCGACACTAGCCAATTCGCCACCACTAAAACGGCAAGCATGAAGATGAGGGGCATAGTCTTTTCCTCGGAAGTCACCTGTTCCACCTTAGCGAACATTTCACCCCCCCCATTTCTGTTTAATCCCGACAAAAAAAGTCGGGTATGTTTGACGGGGAAAATAACCTGTGTTACTATCAATCGAAATTGACGAGATTGATTAGAGAGAGGCCGATTATTATGACTCAGGCGATCGCAACCCAAGACCCCATCATCACTTCTGATTCCGCCACCTTCACCAAACTGGTATCCAAAGAAGGCGGCACAGAATACGATTTGCTACCGATCAACATCTGCGAAGAAACCTTTGCCCCCTTAGAAGTCGCTTACGACTACGACAAAATCCGCCATCAAGTGAGCCGGGAAACCATCGCCGCCGGTCCGAACTCCATCTGGCGCTATCGTCCTTTTCTGCCCGTGGCCACCGACAACGTGATTGATGTCGGCACAGGCATGACTCCCCTCGTCAAATCCACCCGTTTAGCCCGTCGCCTCGGTCTTAAGAACCTCTACATTAAGAACGACGCGGTGAATATGCCCACCCTGAGTTTTAAAGATCGAGTCGTTTCCGTCGCCCTCTCCCGCGCTAGAGAATTTGGGTTCTCCACCGTCTCCTGTGCTAGTACCGGAAACCTCGCCAACTCCACAGCCGCGATCGCCGCCCACGCGGGTCTAGAATGTTGTGTCTTCATCCCCTCGGATCTCGAAGCCGGAAAAGTCCTCGGCACCCTAATTTATAACCCCACCGTTATGGCCGTGAAAGGCAATTATGACCAAGTGAATCGCCTTTGTTCCGAAGTCGCCAACACCTACGGCTGGGGCTTTGTGAACATCAACCTCCGCCCCTACTACTCCGAAGGCTCCAAAACCCTCGGCTTTGAAGTGGCCGAACAACTAGGCTGGAAACTCCCCGATCACATCGTCGCCCCCATCGCCTCCGGTTCCCTCTTCACCAAAATCTACAAAGGCTTCCAAGAATTCGTCAAAGTGGGCTTAGTGCAAGATAAACCCGTGCGTTGTAGTGGCGCCCAAGCCGAAGGCTGTTCCCCCGTTGCCCAAGCCTTCAAAGACGGACGGGATTTTATCGCCCCCGTCAAACCCAACACCATCGCCAAATCCATCGCCATCGGCAACCCAGCCGACGGGGTATATGCCCTTGAACTCGCCCACAAAACAGGCGGGAACATAGAATCCGCCACCGATGCGGAAATCATCGAAGGGATTAAACTCTTAGCGGAAACCGAGGGCATTTTCACCGAAACCGCCGGGGGAACCACCATTGCGGTGCTGAAAAAACTGGTGGAAGCGGGCAAAATTGACCCCGATGAAACCACCGTTGTTTACATCACAGGCAACGGCTTAAAGACTCAAGAAGCCGTGCAAGGTTACATCAGCGAACCCCTCACCATTGAGGCGAAACTGGACAGTTTTGAGCGGGCTTGGGAACGCGCCCAAACCCTTGAGCGCTTAGATTGGCAACAGGTGTTAGTGTAAGACAACATCAGGAATCCCCCGTGGGGTGCTTTTTCAGCCACCCCCACTTAGGTTTTAGTGATGTGTTTCACCCAAAATCTTGGACTGGGAATAGTTGACTACTCCCTGCTCTAAAGAGACGGGGCTACCAAGCTCCCGAGTTTTTTTCGTGTTAATGTAAAATGTTGGGTTGCACTGCGTTTCACCCAACCTACAATTCTCTTAATTAACAAGAACGATGGCCGTAAAAGTATTAGTTCCAACTACCCTGCAAAAATTCACCAACAATCAAGCCGTTATTGAAGCCACAGCCAGTAACATCACAGAACTGATTGAGGCACTCGAACAAGACTCCCCCGGCATTAAGGGCCGCATTTGTGATGAAAGCGGGAAAATTCGCCGCTTCCTCAACTTCTACGTGAATAGTGAAGATATTCGCTTTTTAGAAAATATGGACACTCCTCTGAGTGATGGAGATGAAGTCAGTATCGTGCCTGCGGTGGCAGGAGGTTAGCTAACCGTTGAGAAGTCCCGCGCTCTCCCGATAGGGGAGCGTCGGGAGGATGTCACATTTTATCCGGGGGGTGGGTTCTCGCTCACCCCCTGATCTTTTAAAATGGGTATCAGTTCAAGCAAACTTACCCCCGGAATAGGAATTATGGCAGAAGAGCAAGAAAAGGCAGCCGCGAAGAAACCCCCAAAGAAAGAAAAACCCCCCGCCGTTGAAGATAAGCCTTTTGGGGAGTTTATGGAACAACATTTTACCCCTGCGTTACAAGCGGCTTTTGCCAAACAAGGGATTGAAAATGTCGAACTGGCTTTTGAGAATAAGCCTCTCCCCAAAAGCTTTGGTGTTCAGGAGTCTTGCTGGCAGGTTGAGGGAAAATGGCAAAAAGGCGATCGCCAGTTTAACCTATACTATTTTGATGAAAGTATCACCGGAGCTAAGGGTTTTTCGTCCAGCACCTATGGCAAACCCCCCAGCACCCTAGAATCCTTTATGATTGATGAACGGAAAGTTACCTTAGATTTGATGGTGTTGTACACACTCCAACGCCTCAATGGAGAAAAGTGGCTAGGACGGAATTAAGGTAAACTGGGCTAGTTGGGTGTAGGTTGGGTGGAGCAAGCGCAAAACCCAACACCCCTTTTAACAGCTTAAGCCTAGGTGCATGGTGTCAAGTCCTAGATATAGCGTTCAATAAAATGGAAATATGTATATCGAAAATATTTCACTATCGAATTATCGAGGCTTTGCAGAACTATCTTTAGATATACCTCAAGATTTATGTGTTTTGATTGGGGTTAATGGTTCAGGAAAATCTACAATTTTAGAGGCAATTAGTATTTTATTGGAGCTATTTACCGCCACATTAACGAAAGAAACCATTCAGCAGAAACTGTCATTTGATGATATTTCATTTGGTCAAAAAGCAACCAATTTAGCCATTACAAGTGTGATTGATTATAAAGATAATAAATCAAAAAAAAAAGTGGCATCTTTCAGTTAGTTCCAAAATAGAACAGGACATCCTTTCTAATACCCCAGAGCTTAGGGAATTATTTAATCCATCTAAGTTAGCTTATCCTCCGATTATTTTATACTACAAATCAAGCCGAAATTCTGTATCATCTCAACGAAATAAACCAGAAGTTGAACATTGTCCATTTCCATCTAATCCTAATTTTCCACTTAAGCCTAATCTATTCCCTAAAAGTAGTTTTGACATTTGGTTAAGTCAAGTATATCAAAATAACTTGATGCCAAGTCTTTTTATTTATGAAGATTTTGCCCACTGGTTTAAGGCACAAGAAGATTATGAAAATGAGCAGAAAGTACGAAACGATAAAAATTACATCAATCGCTCTTTAATGTTTGTTCGCCAAGCTTTGGAAATGTTTTTAAGGGGTTTATCTGGCACTCATTTTTCCGGTTTGCGTGTTGTCCGTTCTCAAAGCATAGAAGAAATTGGCTTTACAGAACCTGTGATTGCTCATTCCCTCGTGATTACTAAAAATGGGATTGATTTGAAAGTTGAACAGCTTTCTGATGGTGAAAGAATGTGTCTGGTGATGGTGGGAGATATTGCCAGACGTTTAGTAATTGCGAATCGTGATTTTGAGGGAAATCCTCTGGAAGGCAAGGGAGTTATTCTGATTGATGAAATTGAATCCCATTTACATCCCCAATGGCAACGGGAAATTATCCCCAGTTTACAAAAAACTTTCCCCAATTGCCAGTTTATTGTTACCACCCACTCGCCTCAAGTTTTAAGCAAAGTCAAGAAAGAAAATATTCGTATCTTAGAAGATGGCACTGTTTGTCCGGCGGATAGTTTTACTTATGGCAGAGATAGCAATTCCATTTTGTCAGAATTAATGAATGTTACAGAGCGACCTTTTGAAATCAAAGAAGAATTAAATCAATGTTTTAATTTAATTGACGAAATGAACCTAGATGAGGCAAAATCAAAGCTTAAAGAACTGGCGCAACGTTTAGGAGAGAAGGATTCAGAAATTGTGCGTGCTTATACGCTGATGGACTTTTTGGAAAGGATTCAGGACTGAAGAATGAAGCAAATTCATAAACAAAGTGAACCTAAATCATTAACAGAGTATCGTAAAAAAATCAATGCAACCTATGACGATTATCCCCATAAAGATGATTTACGACTCAGATAGGTTCGCTATATACTATGGCGTGTTTAGATGAGGGCTTTATCGGTTTTCTATAGGCGTGATTTGTTGGGTTGCGCTGGCGCTTCACCCAACCTACGGATGGCGAAACAATTATCAATTATTTTGTTGGGTTGCGCGATCGCTTCACCCAACCTACGGATGGCGAAACAATTATCAATTATTTTGTTGGGTTGCGCTGGCACTTCACCCAACCTACGGATGATATTTTGAGCGGCAAGATTGAAAGGTTTCCTAGAGTTGGGGAGTGAGTGAACTTGGATTGAGGGAGAATTCCTCGCGCTCTGGAGCGGACGATTCCCTTAAACTGGTGCTAGAATCGAAAAGCCAACAGGCTTACAAGTCCCGAGGGGACAGAGTTTAAGGTTCTGGTCTTGAGGGTGCTTGTTTGGGGTTGGCTGGGTCGTTTTGGAGTAATTGGGATGAAGCAAGGTTTGATGAAACGGCAAAGGTTTTGGCCTCTCATGTGTTCGGCGCTGTTAAGTGCGAGTCTGACGGTGGGAGTGGCAACGGTGGCACAAGCACAGTCGGCAAACTCCGCCCCGGGTGAGTTAACGAGTTGGTTGGAGTCTCTGGAAACGGCAGCGAATCAGCAAGATTTGGAGAGGGTTGAGAATTTTTACAGTGCGGATTTTGCTACGTCGGATAATGTGGGACGTGAGGCGTTTTTCCAAGGACTAAACCACTTGTGGGAACGGTTTGCTCAGGTGAACTATACTACGCGGCTGGAGTCTTGGCGGCAAGAGGGGGATCTGTGGGTGGTGGAGACGGTGACGGAAATCACGGGAACTCAACCTTTGGCGAGTCGTTCGGTGAAAATGGCCTCAACGGTGCGATCGCTCCAATATGTCCGCAATCAGCAAATTGTCCGCCAAGATATTCTCTCAGAACGCACGGAAATGTTAGTGGGTGATAATCCCCCGCAAGTGGATGTCCGCTTACCGGAACGGGTGAAACCGGGGGAACGGTTTAATTTTGATGTGATTGTGCAGGAACCTCTGGGGGGTGAACTCCTGTTAGGGGGTGCGATGAATGAGAAGGTGATGGGCGATCGCTATTTAAATCCCGGAGATTTTGATCTAGAACTGTTACAAGCGGGAGGGCTGTTTAAGGTGGGACGCGCTCCCCAACAAACGGAACCCCATTGGTTATCGGCGATTCTCATTCGTAATGATGGCATGACCATTATCACCCAACGTTTACGGGTCGAAAATTAGGATTAGGGGGGTGTAGGGGGTCAATTATTAATTGTTCCCGGATGTATTACTTCCTGCTTAAACTCCCCCCTTTCATCTAAAACCCAACTGGTGAGTTCTGCGGTTTTTCCCTGTTGCACCGAGAGGATGAGGTAGGAATAATCACTCCAAGCGATCGCCTGATCAAAGGCAGAAGGGCGAGCGGGGGCGTTGGGGTGGGAATGATAGAAGCCAACAATGATTAAATGGCGATCGCGGGCGGTTTTTTGAATGCGGAATAAATCCTCTGGGGCAATACTGAAGTTATGCTCTGGGGTGGCATCTCGTTCTGGCATTCCCGCCACATCTCCCAAGGCTTGAGCAATTTCTGCATTCCACTGATTTTCTGTGGGAAACACCGTAATCACCTGTTTAACTCTGAGGGAGTCCCCCCCATCTCCCCCGGGGAGTGCCGGAAGAAACTGACCCACTAACACCCCACAACACTCTTGAGGATAGGTTTGTTCGGCGTGGTGGTAGAGGATTTGCTGATGTTCGGGAGAAAGTGCGATCGCCATATCCCACAATCCAAAAAAAAAGAACTATGCTTGATTGTATAGCTTCTAAAAATCAACGATGCGCAAACTTCATGCCCTCACCCTAGGAACCCTGCTCCTGCTTAGTATTGCCTACAGCGCCACATCCCAAACCAAAACCCCCAGTTTGAATCACCCTCTCTCTCCCTCCATGACCACCGCCCAAAGTCCCTCCTTTCCCCTTGATGGTACCCCCGTTTATGTGGAAAAAAACGGTCAATGGCGAGAAGCCCGTTTAACTCAATGGTATTGGCATAGCCAAACGGGAGAGCAGTACAACGTCTTTTATCTTGACGATCAAAGTACAGAAACCGGAGTCCCCCCCAGTCGAATTCGTAGCCTAGAACAAGCTCAAAACAGTGGCATCACGACCAATGTTTATGATCTGGACAGTCGAGCAGGTATTGAGCAAATGCTCAACGCCCATAATCAATGGCGGAGTCAGGTGGGAGTTCCTCCTCTCCGTTGGTCTGCTCAACTATCCCGCTATGCCCAAGAATGGGCTGATCATCTCTTAGCAACGAACCAATTTGAACACCGTTCTGATTCCCTCTATGGTGAAAACCTAGCCATGTCATCTGGTCAACAAATGAGTCCTCAGCGCGTGGTGGATCTGTGGGGAGAAGAGATTAAGGATTACAACTATCAACAAAATAGTTGCACTCCTGGGGAAATGTGCGGTCACTACACCCAGATTGTCTGGAAAACTACGACTGAGGTCGGTTGTGCCGTCGCCCGTCAAGGTCGCCGTGAGGTCTGGGTTTGTAATTACAATCCCCCGGGGAATTATGTGGGACAAAGACCCTATTAGATCCACATGTGAAGGGGTTTCTGATGCCTAGAATTTAGGCGTTTGCAGTGGGACTTATTCCCGCTTTAACATCGCTACTAGGGTTCGGTGTGCGTCTTCTGAATCGGTTAGTGTGTGATCAAAGGGAATGCGTAAGGGAATAATTTCACCCTCAATGGAGGCGTTTAAATTCATTCCCTCCGCATCAATGGAGAGCATTTCTGCGGTTTCGGTGTTGGGTGCATTGCCAAAGGTTTGAGCATAAAAGCGCACTGCATCTGCATGATCTTTGTTCATGTGTTTACAAATGCGATCGCTTACTGCCGGAGTTAATGGATCAGCCATAATTCTTGTCGTCTTGCTTTAGTCTGCCAGAACTCATTTTATCTCAAGTCCGGTTACACACTTGTCATTGCGACCGCAGCAAGCAATCGCTAAGACTAGCGAGATAGCAGAGATTGCTTCACTCCACTGCGTGACCTTCGCAATGACTTAATATGTTGATTAAGCGGATTTGATATTAGCACAAAACCCCAAAGATCAGGGATGGGGAGACTCAGAAGCATGAGATTCGGGGGATTCCACAGGTTAACCGACTCTCCCGTTAAGCTAGGCTGTCACGGGAGATTCTTAAGTTCACACCTAAGAGGTTTTGCTGCACAGATTCTTGAGTAGGCATTACTGCCCTCGTCAGACTACCCCCCTTAACGGCCTTTTAAGGCCTTTTGAAAGTTTTGCCGATAGGAACGATTCACAGGTAATAACACCGGCCACAATAAGGATAACCCTAAACGATTCACAAGGCCCGGTTGAAAGTTTGTCCGCTTATACCCTTGCCAAAACTTCCAAACTCCCACACCATAGGCAACTAAAAGAATAATTCCAATAATCTGCATAACTGACTAATCCTCCCCGCGTGAAGGGTTAAGTTTTGTAACAACTGTCAACAGTCTTCTTGTCCCAGTTTAACGCAATTTTCCTGACTCCCTAGATAGGCAGTTCAGCAATTTGATCTAAATCCACAAACAGGGATTCTCTGGGGGAGTTCCCCGGAACAGAATCGCCATTTCTTTGACAACGATGGGCAAAAATACAACGGGGACAGATCCCTTTTTCTTCCGCCACTTGGGGGAAAGGAAGATTGTGTCTTTCGTAGTTTTCTAAATCCTGTTTTAGCTGATTTAATAAAGTCTTTAAATGGTGTCGAGTGGCCTCATGTTCCTTGACATTATAGGCAATTCGTGCTGATTGAATGGGGGTTTTGTGGGTGGTTTCAGAGGCTGTTCTAGACTGAACAAACCAGTAGGTCATGGATAATTGTTCGGGTTGATAATGGGAGGTTTCCGCAAGAACAAATAAATATAGTTTAGTTTGCCATTCTTGAGCGAGAAGCTTGTGTTTTTTCGGTTTAGGATAAGTTTTCCAGTCGAATATTTCCCCCTGATTGGGTTGGGTAATTAATAAATCGTACACCACGGTTAATAAAAAATCTTCAAATTGTAACGTTCTGGCGTGTTCTGCTTCTTGCCAGCGTTCGGGATGGTCTAACAAGCGCTCATGGGTTGCGTTTAAGAGGGAGATAACTGAGATCCCCATCTCTTGTTCTTGTTCTAATAAGGGGGAAAGGGGTAATCCTAACTCCTGTTGCTGCATTAACAAGTGAAAATGTTTCCCCCACTCAGCTTTTTCTTGTAAGTCTGGGGAAACGGGGGAGAGAAATTGTTCTAAAACACTATGTTGAAATTGACGGGGACAGGTTTCTAATTTAGTGAGATGGCTTTGATTGAGTCTTAACATAAGTTTTGAAACTCTCTGTTTTGAAAGTCTACCCAATCTACTAATTAGGGCTTGCTGAATAACTCGGGGAGCAGGGGAGCAGGGGAGCAGGGGAGCAGGGGAGAAATTCCCTATCACCTATTCCCTATTCCCCATTACCTATTATCGCGCCGCTCATAGGCCACCTGAATCGGACGCTTCTCATCCTCCGCCATCACAGACTGATATTCCGCCGTGGGGATGTTCTTGCGCGTTGCATCTTCGTGCTTGAGAGTGTCTACCTGCGTCGGTTGCTTTGGCTTGGATTTACGGGGCATTACTTTCTTCTCCAAAAATGTTCTTTAGAAGTGCTTCATAGGTATTTGCGGTGGAATGAAGCCAGTCCGTGAGACGTTCCCATTGACTCTGATCGTGATATTGACATTTCAACGTTTTGACGAAGTAATGATGTCCGCGATTAGAGCTTCCGGGTGAAACTCCTGTTTCCGCCTGTAAGCGATCGCAATACGGCATGAGCCGCGCATACACTTCAGCACCTTCAATACCGCGTAGCCCACGGATGAAAACACCGACCTCCTCCCGAGCCAGATAAACAGTGACGACCAAGCCGATGTCATCAAACACACGCCAACGGGAGCTAGCCGCATTTGCATCCCCCCAAGCCTGTTCAGTGGGAAATCGGTTGACGTAGTACGTCCAAAATTCTTGGCGAAATTGCCCAATCTTCGAGATGTTGCGGGTTTCTTGGGCGATCGCGTGCAGCTTGCGTTCCCAGTGATTCGGGCGAGTGATGACCTCAAACACCGGAGCAATAGGCGAATCCCCAATCCGCACCGCCTTGACCTTGACCGCAAAGAAGGCGAAAGATTCCCCCGTGTTCTCATTCAGCCAGTTCAGGGCGGAGATGTGCGGCTCTCGAAAGTCAGCCGCAATCCAGACAATGGTGTGAGCCTCTAACCCTGCCAAATAGGTCATGATTTGGCCCAGGTGAAGATGGTCTGAGCCTTCAAGCTGATTCTCAATCAAAACCAGCGTGTCATCCTGGGGATTGCGGGCCAAGATATCAGCGGAAAACTCTGCGACCGGCACTTCTTGCCCTTCTAACTCCAGAGGAATGCCAATCTGCTTGGCGAGTTCATGGAGATGTTCGGCCAGCCACGGTGTAAAGCTGTGGGCTTCGTGGTTCCAAGCGTCTCGAAGCTCGACTTCGACCAGAGAACCGAGGTTTGGAATAACCATTAGGAAACCTCCACGGATTGCTTCGATACTTGGGCCGATTGTGCGATCGCATCATTCACGACCTTGTTAAACTCCGACTCAATCTCAAACACCGAACGGAATTTAGCGAATGCCCACCGTCCGTAAATCTTGAGATTATTCACCCCTGGAATCCAGTAGTTTCGCATCGTGTTCGCCTTGTCCTTGGCATCTTCGCCGCGATAGCCCTTAATCTCCACAATCAAGTTGAGGAGGTCATCTATACCACGATCCTCATCAATCCGCACAATGAAGTCTGGGATGTATAGCGCTGCGCGCTTTTGTAGTTACAGTACTGAAAAGCCGCAGTCTTCACTGTACGCGATCGCCATAAGTCGTTTCCTGGGATTTTTGTCAACCCACCTCATTCTAACCTGTAATCACAGTAGCACGCAGCGCTGTACCTATTCCCTATTCCCTATTCCCTTGTTGAGTCTAGCGTTGGGCTTTTTCAGCAAGCCCTAATTAGGGTCTGTTAGACCGGACTATTTTTCTACTAACTTATCTAAACGTTCTCGCACAGCTAAACGACTAAGAGAACGTAAGAGAAGGAAAAAACAAAAACTGGCTAAACCGAATAAAACGATTGCCCAGTTGGGATAACTCCCCAATAATAACAAGGTACCGCAGAGCAGGCTAAACCCGGTCATACAGGCGTAAATCAGACACTTGATGGCCAGATAAACCCGTTTGAGGATGCGATCGCTCGTTTCCGTGCGTACCCTAAATTGTAACTCCCCCTGTTCGATGCGTGTTTCCAATTGTGCGATCGCCCGTTCTGCATCACTTGGCCGCGTTAAACGATAACGAATATAGGATTTTGTCTGTTGTGCTAACTGTTTAACTAAACTCCCTTTGCGCGCTGATTGAGTTAATTCCTTCAGAAAAGGGGTACTGGCGGCCAATAAATTATATTGAGGATTTAACGCCCGGGCAATCCCATCTAAAGTTGTGACAGACTTAATAATAAACATCATCTGAGCGGGCAACCGAAACGGTTGTTGCTCAAACATGATATACAGTTCACTTCCCATCTGCTCAAAGGCTTTTAAATCAATGGGTTTTTCCCGGAATTGATCCAACACAAAAGACACTAAGCGCTTGACCGGAGTCATATCCGGTTTTGGCTCCAATAACCCCATATAAACCAAACTACTCACCACCCCTTCCGTATCTTTTTTCATCACCGCAAAAAAGGTGTTAAGCATCTGATCCTGTGCCATTGATTTCACTTCCGCCATTGTGCCGAAGTCGTAAAAAATCAAGTGACCATCTTGGCTAACAGCCATATTGCCGGGGTGGGGATCAGACTGAAAGAACCCATCTTTTAATAATTGTTGTAAGTAACAGGTGATGCCCGCCTGAATTAATTGATCGGGGTTAATATCACAAGCCTCGATCGTTTGACGATCATCAATTTTAATCCCCGGTAAATATTCCAAGGTTAACACCCGTCTGGCCGTATAACGCCAATAGACTTTAGGCACTAAAATATGAGGCTGCTCGGCGAAATTTTCCCGAAACCGATCGGCGTTTTTACCTTCATGAATATAATCAATTTCTTGATACAGTAGCCCAAAAAACTCGTTATATAATGCTTCTAACTCATACTTACGCACGGCGGGAATATAACGGTTTAAAATGCGTACTAAACGATGAATAACTTCAAAATCGAGGTTAAATAACTCCTCTAATCCCGGCCGTTGTACCTTCACGACGACTAATTCCCCAGTGTGAAGGGTAGCACGGTGAACTTGACCTAAACTAGCGGCCGCTAAGGGGAAACGATCAAACTCCCGAAAGAGGGTATGAATGGATCCCCCCAATTCTGATTCAATGACGGCGATCGCCTCATTGGGATCAAACTCCGGCACCCGATCCTGTAACTCCCCTAGTGCCTCGGTATATTCCAAAGGAATTAAATCAGACCGAGTAGACAGCGCCTGACCAATTTTGATAAACGTCGGCCCCAAGCGTAACAACTGATTGACCAACTTTCGCCCCTGCTGCCGACGACATTCTGGGGTATTGCGTCCCAGAAAGTTATCCCACCACAAGCGAGTTAAAAAGCGGGCCGTCGCCCCAAAAACGTCCATTTGACGACGAAAGGGCGAATATTTGCGACGTTGCCAAGGTTGCAGGGAAGAGGATGCACTCATGGAGAAGGGAAAAACAAGGTAAGAGAAAAGCGGACGGAGGATGCACGGTCGAAACAAGGGGCTGCCTTGTCTCCTGTTGCTTCTCCCAACCCTCTAGATTAATGGCTTTCTGGGAATTGGGGAAGGGTTAGGGTAAAACAAGTTTCTCCCAATTCCCCATCTTGCCCGGAATGACTCTCCACTTCAATGGTTCCGTGTAAATGTTCGACTAAGCTTTTGACTAAAGCTAATCCTAATCCAGTCCCCCGGACAGCATTATCTGTCATGCCTTGACCTCGGGTAAATTTTTCAAAAATATGAGGTTGGTCTTCCGGTGCGATCGCCTCCCCAAAATTGGTCACGCGGATGGTAATGCGATCGCCCGTGGCCGCTACTTCCTGACAAACCTCAATTTTTACCGTCGTCCCTTGCTGGGAATATTTCCCCGCATTCGTCAGCAACTCCCCTAAAATACGCTGCAAACTCTCCAAATCTGAATACAACAAAATGGGATGATTCCCTGACTCATCCACCGCTGGAATAGTAGTATAAAGAATTTCCGTTTTTAACCCTTTGCTCGCCCAAGTTTCTTTAAACTCTTCATTTAACGGGTTTAAAATATCCCTTAAATAGAGCCGTTGTAACCGAATTTCCTGTTGATGGGATTCCAGCCTTTGCAACGCCAATAAATCTTGAATTAAATTATGTTCTCGTTGCCATTCTTGATCTAAAACATTCAAATATTTTTCCTGAAGTGGAATTGGTAAATCGGCCTGACGCAACATCTGAATCGCCACCTTCATAATGGTTAAAGGCGTTCTCAGTTCATGGCTCACCGCATCTAAGAACGTATCTTTCAGTTCAATTAACTCCCGCAATTGTGCCAACTGTTGGCGGGTTTTTTCGTAGAGTTTCGCTTGTACATCTAAACTCCGTTCTAATTGTTCGGTCCGATCTTTCACCAACAACTGCACTTTCTGCAATGTAATATTGTGCAGCATCGCCGTACTGAGTTGAGTTGTCACCCAACTGGCTAACTCCAATTCATGGGGCTGCCAAACTCGTTTTTGGGTCGATTGAAACACCAAAAACCCTAAAATGAGGGCGGACGATTTTCCCCGATGATTGACCCCCACTAAAGGAATGACTAACCAAGAACAAACTTGATCGACCGGGAAAAGAATTTGATCAATTTCCGTGTTGGGCGAGGTTAAAGTAGGGGAAGTTTCTGTCACCCGATGCACTTGGGGAAAATCTTTCCACGCTTCACCACAAAAAGGCGAATCTGTCAACCAAAAACTATCCGGTAATTCTAGAGGGGGGAGGCGATCATTATGCCATTGTCCCAACAACGTCGCCCGGGCATCTGAGGGTAATTTTTGGTTACTGCGGGTTTTGTAGAGGGGATTATTCGCCTTGAGCATGAGGGCAAAACTGCGGTCAATGTCTAGAGTTTGGGCTAATTCCGCTAAGGCGGTGGTGACAGCATCTTCCCAGTC
The DNA here is from genome assembly GCF_026130165.1 of Spirulina subsalsa FACHB-351. Taxonomy (GTDB): domain Bacteria; phylum Cyanobacteriota; class Cyanobacteriia; order Cyanobacteriales; family Spirulinaceae; genus Spirulina_A; species Spirulina_A subsalsa_A. Next base: position 16,150 of record NZ_JAIHOM010000043.1, read on the forward strand.
TGAAGTGCGGTGTAGGGCGTGGGCTAGCGGATTTAGCAAACTCTGATATTGTTCCCCGATTTTAACCTGTTGTTGGAGTTGGAGTTGAGAAAAGGCGATCGCCACTCCTTGCGCGATCGCCTGTTGATCCTGTCCAGTCAGTAAGGGATGCAACGGTAGATTCAAATACCCTAAAATCACCAATCCCCCTTGAGGGGTATGGAGGCGAAAACAGCGTTGAAACGGACTAATCCCTGTAATCCAATGGTGAGACTCCCCCCCCTCCGTCAAATCCCGTTCCAATGCGGCCACAGAGAGCAAGGAAGCTAACAGCGATTCTGCTCCCCCCTCATCCACCGACCAAAATCCTTGCCAAGAGGATACCCTGTGGTCTGTCTCGGACACAATTAAACAACTATCCGCTTGACCATAATCAGCCACTCGTTGGGCAATTTTATTCAATTTCGCATCTGCCCCCAAGTCTTGCAGCAATACTTGAATAATCATCTGACTAAAACTCTGACTCGGAGGGGGAGGAGGTGGATTGTGAGGAAGATTCATCTCACGGTTAGGGTGAGTCTGGGATGGGATAACACAGAGATTGGTAGACAGTTTTATAGAGGCAACCATAGGATTTTCAATTGATTATCTAGCCCTTGCTTATAGGACTTAGCATCCAATAGTTGACCGATTTAGTCGGTGATATTCACCCTCAACAGAATGTGATCTAATCACATCCCACTGTTCCCCATTTCCCCATGTTATGGGAGAAGATGGATTTTCGGCACGGATAACCAATGCTCAAACCAGAGCAACTCGTACCCTAAAAATAAATTGGCCAGAGAGCGGGAATCCGAAAACCCGGTAATATTGAACCTTATGCCTCGTTTCCCTTTCTTCTCTAGCTTACTCCTTTTTCCTCACTTGTTATACAGAGAACCGGAAACACTTCATAGGCAAGAGACAACGGTTTGAGATACAATACCCTCACTGTTCAACTCCCCCACAATCATGGACAATCCGTTAGCCCTCCCCAGTCTTGTCACTGTTTTAGCCCTGATTCTCTACTTCGTTGTCACTTTGAACGTGGGGCGCGCCCGCTTCAAATATGAGGTCAAAGCCCCCGCCATGTCAGGGGATCCAAACTTTGAACGAGTCTTGCGAGTTCAGCAAAACACCCTAGAACAACTTGTTCTTTTTCTGCCCGGTTTGTGGTTATTTTGCCTTTACGTCAGCCCCATCTGGGGCGCAGGTTTGGGTATCCTCTGGATTGTGGGACGGGCGTTATACGCTTGGGGTTACTACCAAGCGGCCGAAAAACGCGGCCCCGGCTTCGGAATTAGCTCCCTCAGTGGCTTAGTGCTATTAATTGGTGCGTTGGTGGGGATTGTTCTAGCTCTGTTGCAGTGAGTGCGTCACTCTCCGGGAACAATCGCGGGCGGAGAAGTCGTCAGATGGGACGAACATTTGTTATAGTCGGATCGATTCACGTTACAAACTTTAATTTTTCGTAACGAAACCGCTCAATTGTTAGATCACTCAGTCCCTATGTTCAAACTTATGTTATTTGCCAAACGTTCTAAACGCCGATTTTTACCCGCCCTCGCGGCGGCGGGTTGCTTGTTGGGGGCCTTGCCGGGGGCAACGGTTGCCCAAACCAACCCCGGTTTAACGATTTTTAGTGGTGTTGAAAATCAAAGAGATATTTTAAATTACCGTCTGGATTTTGGCGGCACTCGGAATCAGCGCGATCGCTACCGTCTGCGCATCCCCGCCAACCGAGTCGAGTTAGGGGTGGCTCAAATTGCGATCGCCTATCCCGACTACTTCACCGGACGCTTCGACACAGGTCGCATTGAAGTCGCCTACGGGACTAACTATTCTCGCTCGGCCAACATTTCCGAGGTGGTTTGGGATCAAGATAATCGCGTCTTACAAATTTATCTAGCTGAACCCATCCAATCGCAAAACGCCATTGAAATCCGCCTCTCCAACGTGAGAAATCCCTTCTTTGGAGGAACATTCTACTTCCACGGTCGCGTTTTAAGCCCCGGAGATGTTCCCCTCCCCCGTTATGTCGGGACTTGGATTCTCAGCATCGAGTAACTCCCCTTGGAACAACAGTCAAGACCCCCCACCTCCTAAGCAGATGGGGGGTCTTGATGGCAAAAGCGAACTTAAGCCTTGATTTTCTGTAATTCTGGGCGTTCCTCGGGTAGAATTGCCCCCTCAACGGGACAAACTTGTAAACAAATCCCACAATCAATACAAGTCTCAAAATCAATCCAATACCAATCCGTTCCTTTCATGTTCTTACCCGGCCCCGGATGAATACAGGCCACGGGGCAAGCACTTACACAATCAGCAATTCCTTCGCAAACTTCAGTAACAATGGTATGAGGCATAATTCAGTATTCAGCATTTTCTAACACTTCAATTTCAGGTTTACCGTCCGCTTGAATCCAAGCTAAACGGTTAATATTACACAGTCTGGCATATTGACGAATTTCATCGGGCGAACGTCCTCCCAACTCCAATTCAACCCGCACTAAATGTTCCGAGTGACGCAAAGTTTGAGCATAGTCAAAGGCGGCTTTTTCCGCTTGGTCATCACGGGGAATCACGAGCCAGTCGGTTTTAGGGGCGCTGCGGGGCAGTTGTTCAGAATCCAATAAACAACTATAAACCTCCTCTAAATTAAGGGCAAAACCGATGCCCGGAGCGCTTTCTCCTTGGGGATGGTATAGCCCTAAAAGTTGGTCATACCGTCCCCCTTTACCCAAAACCCGAGACTGTTGATTTTGAACACAAACCACTTCAAAGACAACACCTGTGTAGTAATCAATCGTCTGGATTAAGCTTAAATCTAAAATGAGGGAAAGGCGGGTGCTGGCACTTTCTTCTACTCGCTCAATGAGATTTTTCAAGTTATGAACAACTTGTTGACCTTGTTGATCAAGGTTTAAATGGCTTACTTTTTGCAAGACAGTCCGAGGCTCGCCCCGCAGGTCAAATAATAATAACGCCAGTTGTTCTAACTCCGTGGATAAACCTAAACGAGTCAGACCAACACGATCCAGATGGGCAATGCAAGCCCGCACCTGGCCTTGATCTGAGGGGGGAAAGAGATTGAGGAGCGATCGCGTTAAACTCGCCTCCCCTAAAATCACAGAACAGCCCTCCAGCCCCAAACTCCCCAAACAGTCCGCCAACAAGAGCAAAATTTCACGATCGGCCCGAGTTCCCCCCGCCCGCAGTAACTCCACCCCCGTCTGGAAAAACTCCACCTGTCGCCCGTGATTCCCCCCCGGCGTGCGGCGGAATACATTAGCGTTGTAATACAACCGTTGGGGAAACACATCTCCCGCCATCCGTGTGGCAGCCGCCCGGGCAATAGAAGCCGTCAACTCCGGACGAAGCCCCAAGCGTCCCCCAGAGGTATTTTCCACCTGAATCACCGTCGAGGGGTGAATAGCCCCCCCAGCCGTCAAAGCCTCTACCCACTCTAAAGTCGAGGTAATAATCCGTTGATAGCCCCACTGGTGAAAAACCCCCTGAATCCGATCGGCAATCCAACGTTTTTGAGCCACTTCCAAGGGCAATAAATCCCGGGTTCCCGCCGGAGGTTGATGAATCCTCATAAAATTTCTCTAGTGCTTTAAGCGTTATTTTTTCTTACCGCCAAACAACCCACCAAACATTCCACCGCCTCCAGATTTGGGCTTATTGCCTTTACTGTCACTACTGGATGAACTCGAACTCGATGATGACTGAGCAGGAGTAATTTTCTGTCCCAGTTGAGCCAGTGCTTTTTGACCTTTTTGGGCAATGGGATCATTCGGATTGGATTGTAGGGCCTTGGCGATATGAACTTTCGCCATACTCACTTGATTTTGTTTCAAATAAGCCCAACCCATTAAACCATGACAACTACTACTATTCGGATCTAATTTCAAACCATCCCGCAGTTCCAAAATCGCTTTAGAATAATTGTTTTTGGCAATATATTCCTGAGCGCGACGGACACAACCATCCACGGGAGAGGTTTTGCGGTCGGGGGCTGGGGGTGGGGCGCTGCGGGTAGCGGCCGGGGCTGGTTTTCCCCCAGTCGTAGGTGTGGAACCACCACTCGGAGCCGAGGCCGAAGCTTCTCGGACTCCTTGGCCCTGTTTCCGCAGGAGATACACTAAATTAACTTCGCTCAATTGCCCCACAATCTCAGCAATTTTGCCCACTTCATCATATTGTTTCGCAGCTAAGGCCTGAACAATTGTTTGATAAGCCGCATCAATATTACTACTGGCTTGTAAAAGTTTCTGGGCTACTTCACTGTCTACGTTAATTTTCCCCCCTTCACTGGCTAACCGTTTTCCGGTTTGGGATAACACTAACTGATACTCATTGCGTCCTTTCCCTTTCAACATTTCATAGGCCGGATTCACCCATTTAGACAGGATTTCACTGGCAAGTTGACGTTCCTGATCATTGGCCACTTTGGAGGTGTCAGGATGAAGACTCTGGGCAATTTTCAGGTAACGTTTGCGGATGGCTTTACTCTCCACGGTAACGGGCAAACCAAGAATAGCGTAGTGGTCAGTAATATCTAACTTGAAGAGTCCACGTTGAATATTAAACGGCATAGTTTTTGCGGGTGAGGACTGGATTTCTTATAGTATGTCTCAAATTCTGGGGATTTTGTTAACGCGGGGGAGCGTTTTTCTAGGGTTTTAGGGACTGGTAATCTGTTGCATTTGTTCTAAGTTGGCCCAGGTACTGATGGGGGGAGTATTTAAGAGGGCTTGACTGAGGGCTTGATGAATCTGCCCGTTGGTGGCCAGGATGCGCCCAGAATTGATGTCTAGGGGGCTTTGATCATAGGCGGTGACTGTTCCCCCGGCTTCTTGCACTAATACCACGCCAGCGGCCAGATCCCAAGGTTTGAGGCCGCGTTCCCAATAGCCATCGAGTCGCCCGGATGCTAGATGAGCTAAATCGAGGGAGGCGGAACCGCCCCGTCTCACCCCTTGGGTGATGTGGGTGAGATAACAAAATTCGGCGTAGTTTTGATCGGTGGTTTCCCGACGATCATAAGCAAACCCGGTGACTAATAAACTTTGGTTGAGGCTGGGGGTTGGGGAGACTTGAATGGGGCGATGATTACAGGTGGCTCCCAGCCCTTTGGCGGCGCGATATAGGAGGTTACTGTAAGGATCATAGATGGCGCCGAGGATGGGGACTCCGTTCAACAGCAAGCCCACGGAAACGGAGGAGAGGGGATAACTGTGAGCGTAGTTGGTGGTGCCATCAAGGGGGTCAATGGCCCAGAGATAAGGACTGTCTGCGTTGCCTAGAATGCCGGATTCTTCGGCGAGAATGCCGTGATCCGGGACTTGTTCGTTCAGGATGGCGAGAATGATGGCTTCGGATTTTTTGTCCACTTCGGTGACTAAATCCCCAGCCCGTCCTTTTTCTTCGATGACTTGAATGTTGCCCCAGTGATCTTGGAGGATGACTCCAGCGCTCAGGGCGGCCTCGCTAGCAATGTTTAGTAGGTGTTTGAGTTCTCTAGGGGAGGGATTCATAGGGGAGTTAGCAACAAGACAAGGGGGTAAGGTTAGGTTGCCCAATTTGGACGATTAGGGATCCCGATGGGGGGTTTTATTTTGTTGTCGGGCTTCTTGGGGGGTGACTCGGAGGGGGTTTTGAGGGTTCCAGATCCCGTTGCCCATCAGTCGGGCGTAGCGTTGGGCTTGTTCTAGGCGTTGTTGATATTTGGTGTTGGGGGCATGGGTATCTAGCAGGGCGTATCCTTGGGTGAGGAGTTGTTCATTTATTAATATCCCATCCTTCCACACATAGGCCAAGTAACGCCCAAAGGGGTCTTGGGGTTGACGATCCCATTCGAGGTCAATGGTGGGGCTGTCTTGGAGCCAGGCGGCTAGGGTGGTTTGGGCTTGGGGTCCCCAAGGTTCTTGGCTGAGGTCGGGGGTACTTAAGCCAATCAGGCGGATGCGGATTTGCTGGGCGGTGTTTTGCTCTTGTAGGAGGACTTCGAGGGTTTGTCCACTGACGACGCGCTGGATTTGGGCGGGGATGCGTTGGCTGGGGGGTGGGGTTTGGCAACTGAGTAACAGGGTCAGGAGGCTGAAACTCAGGAGGATGAGGCACCAACGAGGGAGGGGGGGTAGACGGAACATGGGGGGTTAATCGTCGTCGAGGGGCAATCCAATGCGGACTTTATTTTTTTTGCCGAAGTAGCGCCCAAATTGGAGTTCGTAGACTTCATCTTCGTCTTGGGTTTCTACTTCGAGGTCGGAGCGGGCATAGCTGACACAGAGGAGGGCATAACCGCGATCGCGCAATTCTGGAGAAAGTCCCATGGCTTCGGGTTGATGGATTTCTCCGGAGCAGATTCTCACGGCACAGGTGGTACAGGCTCCGTTCCGACAGGAGAAGGGGAGGGTGATGTTTTGATCTTCGGCACTTTGTAGGATGTATTCGTCATCGGGGACGCGCAGGAGATATTCTTTATTTTGTTGGCGATCGCGGATTACTACGGTATGAAACTGGGTCATGACTCACAGACCTAACGCATTACTCTTTCTAGCCTACCGTGAACCAGACGCTAAAGGATGGGACTATTTGAATTTTTTGGCGTTAGGGGTTGCTTTTTTACTTACTGACCCGCTATGATTGTAAATCGCGACACCTTTGGAGAGGTGGCCGAGTGGTCGAAGGCGCAGCACTGGAAATGCTGTAATGGGGTAACTCATTCGAGGGTTCGAATCCCTCCCTCTCCGTTCTAAGAGAATCTCTCACTTAAAGTCCCTCACTGGAAGGATCTCTAGGGTTTTCCTTGCCCCAGATTTTTAATAATGGCTTCGACTTTCTCTCGGGGCAGGTTGACAATATCGGCAATATCTGCTACGGAAAAACGGCGCTCAACCATTCGTGCGATCGCCTCTCGTTGAGCTTGTTCAATACCTTGTTCAATACCTTGTTCAATACCTTGTTCAATACCTTGTTCAATACCTTGTTCCATCCAACTGGTCACAATTTCCATAACGCCCTCCTGTTCTTGTGGTTCAAGTGTCCCTAATTCTTGATCAAACAAAGTTTGCTCTGTTTCATTCAGCCTCAAATAACTATCAATAAAGCCGGAAATTAACTGAGTCCGTGCCGGATCTAACCGCAACGTGACCAAAAGACGTAAACACTGAGCTTTGACTTTTGGTCGATCTTCCGGGCTAATATCCATTTTAGCCATCAAAGCACTGGCGATAGGGTTAGGTTGACTCAGATAATCTCGCCAGTTTAAGCGATTCAGTTGGATTACCCGATAATTGAACTGCAACACCTGAAAATCGGGAAATTCTAGACAATGTTCACCTGTTGCCTGTTTTTTCGGTTGATCATAGGACAAAATCACAATGGGATAAACAGGCAAGTCGAATTTTTCATACAGACGGGAGAAGTAGCGAAACATTCGCTTGCCAAACTGGGGATCAGGAGTCGATTGATGTTCGACATGAATTAGGAAATAGGCTGATTGTCCTTGGAATTTGACTTGAATCAGTAGATCGGTAGTGTAGCGATCGCCTGCCGTCACATCGGTAAACACTTCCGTGTTCAAAAGCGTTACCGAATCAGGCTCCCAGTAGGCTGTCACTTCTGGAAAAAACAGGTCAATAAACTCGACAAAGAAGGTCGATAATAGCTCCTTAAATAAACGGTCGTGGTCTAGTCGTTCTGACATTTTTCTCCTTTAGCTCTCTAGAGAGGGAAGTGAACCCATGGTGAGGCATTCAAAACTGATCTCTATAAACTGGAATAAAAAGACTGAAACCCTTGGAGAATGGGTAAAACATCCTGTGATTTTTCTTTGAGAAAATCAACATCTTCTGCCGTAAACCCATCGGGATAATCTATTTTATTCAACAGACGAATTAAAGCCACAGCATTTCCTGAACTATCCAAAAGAGGGAATAATAACACACTCTTTAACTGTCCCACCTGTTTAGAACTCAATCCCGCTCGCACTAATTGATCTCTAATTTGTCCTGCTTTATTACTTTTCTTTGCTTCCTTCGCGGTCAACACCTTAGACGCAATTCCTTGTTGAGCCGTTAATGTAACGGTTTTGACTAATTCTGTCTGCGCTTCCCGATAAAATAACCATAACTCCTGTTGATCTAAACTCAGCATAAAAATGTGGCAAAATTCCGCCTTAAGTTGCCGTTTCAGAGAGCGGGATAATTGCTTAATTAAAGTGTAAACTGTATCATAACGTTGTTCTACTTCATTATCTAAGGCAGTAGAAAACAGATTTAAGGTTTGTAAAACTGCCGTTTGAGGTTCAAGCTTCGCCGATTCTTTTAACTTCTCATGGGTTTTAGCAAACTGAAGAATTGCCCCTACCCTCTCATTAAAAATTTGCATTGAATGGCGGTCATTTTTATCAAAACTCGCCTTAAAAAAATCAGGAACAGCCGGAAACAGGGACTTATCATATTCTCCCGTCGCCCCGGCCTTCCGTTTATTCACCAACTGGGTCACACCTAATAACTTGCCACTGGGACTTAACACAGGCATACAGAGTAAACTACAAGTCCGATAATGAGTATGTTCATCCGTTTTTTTAGCATTTTCCGCATTGGGATCATCATATAAATCATAGGGGATAATCATGGCTTGACGACTTTGTGCCACTTGTCCTACAAATCCCGTGCCGATGGGACATCTAATCTTGCCATCTCCGGGAATTTCTGTCCATAAATCCCCTTCCTGTTCATCCACTAACCACAGGGTACTCCGATCAGCATTGAGTAGTTTTTTCGCTGCATTCATCACCCGTTCTAAGATCATTTGGGTGTCTAAGTTGACCTGATCTAAAGAGCGTGTCGCTTGTCTTAAAGCGGCTGTAGCTTGGGCTTTCTTAATGGATTCATAACAGGATTGACAAGTTTCTAGAATGCGACGAATGGGCAGAACACATTTAGCGAGACGTTCTAAATCTAGATGGGTAAAGCCTTCAATATCTTGTTGCCGCTTTTTGAGTTTATTTAACAGTTGAACAACGGCAATTACCTCTTGTTCATCATTTAAAATGGGAAAGGCTAGGATGTTTTGGGTATGGTAATTATATTTTTTATCAAATTCTTTCACTAATTGGGAGCGCGGATCTTCATAAACATGATCGGGAATGTGAATCACCTGTTTATTTTTCGCGACTAATCCGGTAATTCCTTCCCCCATCCGCACATGAATATCTAAAAAATGCCCGCTTTCATCTTCGGCGACTAAGGACCACAATTCGGTTTTTTCTTCATTCAGTAAAAAGATACTGGTACGGTCAGATCCCACTAATTCGCCCACATTGGCGGTCACATCTCGCAGGACTTCATAGAGGGGTTGGGTGACTTCTTGATGATCATTGCCCTGTTCAATTTGGCGGATAATATCGACTTGAGAACCGAATAATTTTCGTTCCAGTTGTGTAAAAATGCGTAAATAGTCTTCTTCGTTGGGTTCTAGGTCATTTTCGAGGATTTCAATGGCTTGATCGACCCATTCTTCACTGAAAATTATTTCATAGATTTTATTATGGACTTTCAGCTTGCCTTGTTGTTTAGCAATTAAACCTAATAAGCGGAGTTCTTTTTGTTCTGACCCGGTATTGGCGAAAACGCCCTCTTCTTGAAAGACTTGTTTATAAAATTTCAGGAGTTGGAGACTGCGCTTTTTGTCCTTGCTTTTGAGCAGGCGATCGCGAATGGACCAGAGGGGTTTGAGACGGGGGTTTTGTTCCCAGTTGTGGAGGACTCGCGATCGCACTAAGTTTTCCATCCACACCTCCTCCTGTCCCGCTTTGGGTGTGGTCTTCTCCTCCATCATCAGCTTAAACAGGATCTGAGTCAGAAACGGTTCCTTATCCGTCCAATCCAATACCAAAGCCAAGAGTTTCTTATAGTTTTGGGCTTTGCCTAGGGAGGAAATGGCCGCAGCAGTCCCGAGAGTCGATTGACTAGATTTAGATGTAGATGGGGATGGATTTGGGTTCATAGTGAGATTCCCTTGAGGAAGGGCTGGGATAACGTTGACCTCTGCTTATAGGGTACGAGATCCCATGAGCAAGGGACAATAGATGACCCTCGGAAAACAGGAGACAGACAATCAAGCCCTCATTCGTTAAATCTATCTGAACGTTCTCGGGTTTGGGGGGTTTGTCCCTTAATGATGGTACATAAACCCAGTTTATTCATTGAGGCAAGCTATTCATGAGTAGTGAGAACCTGTTCAATCAAGATCCCGCCAATACTCGCGTCCGCGTCTTAAGTGAAGCCCTGCCCTACATTCAACAATTCGCCGGACGCACCATTGTCATTAAGTATGGGGGGGCGGCCATGAAGGATTCGAGCTTGAAAGATCAGGTCATGCGGGATATTGTGTTTCTCTCTTGTGTTGGCGCTCGCCCCATTGTCATTCACGGAGGAGGTCCAGAAATCAACAGTTGGCTGGGAAAATTAAAGATTGAACCTCAATTTAAAGATGGTTTGCGGGTCACTGATGCCGACACAATGGATGTTGTGGAAATGGTTTTAGTCGGTCGGGTGAATAAGGAAATTGTCGCCCTAATTAATCAGGCCGGGGGTGCTGCGGTAGGTTTATGTGGGAAAGATGGGAACTTAATCACAGCCCGTCCGGTGGATAATAGTGCCGATGTTGGTTTTGTGGGTGAGGTGAGTAGTGTGGATACTCGGGTGATTGAAACGCTGCTCAAGGGGGGCTATGTCCCAGTTATTTCTAGCGTTGCGGCAGACCAAAATGGACAAGCGTATAACATTAATGCCGATACCGTGGCGGGGGAAATTGCGGCTGCTTTGGGGGCAGAAAAATTGATTCTGCTGACGGATACGGCGGGCATTTTACGGGATTATAAGGATCCTTCTACCCTCATCGCCAAGTTAGATATTCAACAAGCCCGAGAATTGATTAACGAGGGGATTGTGGCTGGGGGGATGATCCCGAAAGTGAATTGTTGTGTGCGATCGCTTGCCCAAGGTGTTCACGCTGCCCACATCCTCGATGGTAGAGTTCCCCACGCCCTTCTCTTAGAAGTCTTTACCAATCAAGGTATCGGTTCTATGATTGTCGCCTCAGAATTCTCTAAATCTTAATCAGTGATCAAGGCTCAATTATCAATTATCAGGTTTTGCTCAAAAAATAAAAATCTTATTTAACGTATTCTTCTGAAAACCGACCACCGTCGGATAAGTGATATTCGGCAAAATCTGCACATCAAATAACTCCGTACAACCGGACACAAACTTTAAATAAGCCACCGCCTTCCCGGTCAAAATATCCACCACCCAAACCGCACATTGTAACGGTTGATTCTTCTGCTCAATGGGTAATCCCCCAAAGGTTTTTTTTTCCCGCACTTGAGACAAGCCCACAAAAGCATAATTTCCGTAAAAAGTCAACCCTCTTGTAAATCCCGGTAATTGAACGACCGAAATTTTTTCCCCGCTTTTTTCATCAATAATGACTAACTCGCCATAGCCCGAATTAAGTAGCCACAAACGATTTTGATAAACCCGTGGAGAATGGGGCATAGAAAAGCTTTGATTCAGCACCTCTCCGGTATCAATATCCATCACGCAGCCCCCATTCTTCCTATGCTTACGCCATTCCCCCGCCACATTACTCACCCGAAAAAATGTCACATACTGCGGCTTTTGATTGACCACAGCCAAGCCGTTTAAATGACAGCGATCTTCCGGGACTAATTCCGTAATAAAAGGGGGCTGCCATCGAGGAATAAAATTATAGTGATCTTCGAGGGTACAAAGGCAAGAAAAACGAGTATTCACAAACCATAATTCTTTCCCTACCCATGCCAACTCATGCACCCGAATATCTCCTGTAATGTGGGACTTACGCGGCACAAAACACCCATCATATTGTTCCGGGGGGTTAATTTTGTGGGCAATCCCCGGAACATTGGGGAGAAACCAGATTTCTCGCTTTGTCCCCAATGCCAAGCAATCCTGACTGAGGGCTAGCCCCATGAGGTGTTTAAAATTGCGAAGTAAGGTACTTAAATAGCCATTATGCGATCGCACGATAATCAACTTGCCCACTTGATAGGTCGAAATGAACAAGGAAATATTTAACCCTTCCAGAATCTCAGGAAAGTTGGGCGAGTAGATGTATTCAAAAGGGGGATTTTTGGGCTGTTTAGACACAAATCAGGATGAGGAAACAAGAGGGGGAAAATAGGGGGGAAATAGGGGCTTAACTGGTCAGTCTTGGCCTACCTGCCCTAATTTTGTTCTACTTCCCCCCCACCGGGTAAATCAGGACTAGCTGGAAGGTCTGGACTGGTGGGTGAATTGAGATCAGGGGTGGGAATGGTGGGGATGGGACTAGAGGGGGTTTCGGGGACAGAAGGCATGGGGGCAACATCAGGAGAGGCACTGCCTTCGGGTAAAGTCGCCAAGGCCACGCGATCGCCTCCCGCACTGCGTAAGATATCCAAAACTTGGATCACATCGTCGTAACGGCTATTTTTCGAGGCATATAAAACCATTAACCCATCCGGTCGAGTGAGAAAATAATTCTCCACTGTTTGGGACAGTTGATTTTTATTCAAAACAGGCTGTTGTTCCACATACACCTGACCAAAATCATCCACACTGACAATCAGCATCTCCCGCATTTGTGCCGCCCCCGTCGCAGCGCGGGGTAAGTCCAAACTAATCGCCTGCTGGCGAGAAAAACCCACAGCCGCCAAAATAAAAAAGGTCAGGATACAGAAAATAACATCAATCAGGGGAATAATTTCAATCCTTACCTCTTGGGTGGGGTGACTATCCACCCATAACTTAAGCGGTTGAACCGTAGAGGCCAGAGGACGAGATTTAGGGGGTTTTCCTTTGGGATGAATAGAAGTCATAGTGCAATTAACAATAAAAAAGAACGATCTGGGATAGTATCCGAGCCTAATGATAGGGTGAGGTTAAGTCTAATCTTGACAAGTTAAGCCTTTCCCCCCATTGGTTAACCTCAAACCGCAAGATCCTCTCCGCTACTTTTCTGTTGGAGGATCAATAATTTTCTTGGGGCTTTTAACCAAAGTGGGGGGATTAATCGTGAACTTCAGGTCTTCTTTTTCGACCCAGTGCTGGCGATAGAGCAGTTCTAAATCACTGCCTGCCTTGCGAAAAATGCGCACCTGACCAAAGAGAAACGCCTGAAACAGACGGTAAAAAGCCAAACTCACAATCGCCACCACCAAACCCGCCGCCGTTGAAATCAGAGATTCCCCAATCCCAAGGGTAACACCTGCGGTAGAAGCGGTTCCCAAGTCACTGATACTAATAGAACCGAGGGAGTTAATCAGCCCTAATACCGTGCCAAGCAGTCCCAATAAGGGCGAAAGGGCAATCACCGCCTCTAGGATTTTGTCGCCCCGTCGCATCAAGGCTAATTCATCATCAGCCGCCGATTCTAGGGCAAGGTGGAAGACATCGGGTTCTGGTTGGGGGAGTTGGAGGGGGGCAAAGAGAAACCGCCCAATCGGATGATGGCGGTAGTCCTTCGCAATTTCTGAGCCGCTTTCCCAGTTGCGAAAAGTGGATTCCATGATCGTGTTTAGAATTTGCCGTTCTTGCAAAAGAACTCTCGCCCAAAACCAGAGGCGATCGAGAATTACGCCCAAGGCTAGTATAGACAGGAAGAGAATCGGCCAAATGGCAATCCCACCCTTGATAATTAGTTCTTGTGGTGTCACGGTTAATCCTTATAGGTGAACTATGTCTTACCGAAAATTTGGGTTTAAAGCCCCGTCCTTTTAGGACGGCTTTTGTGTAGTCTATATTGACACTCCCATAGCTAAAAGCGAGGGATTCTTGGTTCAACGAGTTTCCTTAACTTGGCAGGACGTATCCAACCAAGCCAGAGGGAATCTCTCCCCAAGCGTAAGTTCCCGTTTGCCCAGCGGTACTTAGTCCCTTGTTTAAAATATTGATAGCGGCGTTAATATCTCTATCTTCTACATAACCACAATGGGGACAAACATGGGTTCTTGTCCATAGAGATTTAAATATCTTTTCTCCACAATTAGAACAATTCTGACTGGTATTATGGGGCGGTACTGCTGCCGTAGCCTTACCATATTTAAAGCCAAAATATTCTAACCATTGTCGAAAAGTTGAGTCGAAAAGTTGACCAGGCCGCATCATTGATAGATTTAGCTAGTTTCGAGTTTTTTACCAGTCCTTTAACATTTAAGTCTTCGTAGGCGATAAAATCGTTAGATTTAATGACGTGCAATGCCTCTTTCTGGACAAAGCCTTTACGTTGCCTACTTACTCTTAAATGTTTTAAGGCATATCTCTTCCTAGCTTTTTTGGATAGGATAGCCTTTTTTGCCCTTCACACCTTGTTTATCGACCTCAAACAACTAGATGGATACTAACATATACAGCACAAATTGTCATGCTAAGAGTGATCCCTGAGCCTTAGCTAAAGAGTCGTGCTTCGCTGTTTCTATACTGGTCAGGTTTCATCCCGTCGGTAAAACCGAGGGTCTTCACCCGACATTGCAGATAATGGCTAGTGGGTAGCGAATGCCACAAACAAAACAGCTTAGGAAAGCTCTTTTTTAAAAGGCCTTTTCCTTCAGACAACGCTGAAAGTTCTCCTCCGCCTCGTTGAGTTTCGGACTGTCTTTGACTTGGAACATACGTTCTAATTGTTCGTTCTGCATTTCATTGAGCGCTCGGTTAACGCGATCGCGAGTATCCTTGTTATTGATACTTAATTCAGGTGGTAGACAGTCAATCACCGCTTGTAGGCGATCGCTATCTGGCTTCCGTTCTGCCTGTACAATCGGCACAGGAGGACTAACCCGAGGATATTGGGCAGAAGTCGCAGGCAAGGTCAGCGCCCAGATAATCCCCACCAAAACCAAACTTAAAATAATACTCGCGAAGATCAACAGTCTACGGTTGTTAGAATTCATGTAACTTCCAGCAATGACAAACTAAAACAATATTAAAGGTTTTAGGCGATTATGTTTGGTTTTTTACTGTGGCGAGCGAGAGGGCTTTCCCTCACAATATTAGGACTGACAGGAATACTCGGAACCCTAGCATGGACTCCCCCCCTAGCAGCCCAAACCTTTAGCGATCTGCTACCCGAGTGGGAGATTCCAGAACCCTCTCACCCCCCTTTCATTGCCCCAGAACTCTCTACCGTCACTATTAAAGCCGTCGGGGACACCATTTTAGGCACCAACTACCCCAGTAATCATCTCCCCCCCCAGCCCGATGCTCTCTTTCAACGAGTGCAATCGTTATTAACCGATGCCGATTTTGTCTTTGCTAACTTTGAGAGTACCTTAACCAATTATCCCCACACCCCAAAACGCCCCTCTGCTGGGCGAGTCTATGCCTTTCGTAGTCCCCCAGAGCATAGCGCCGTTTTAAAGCGCGCTGGCTTTACCATTCTCAGTGTGGCCAATAATCACTCCCATGATTTTTCCGTGCAAGGTTATCAGGACACAATCCGCCATATTCAAAATCAGGGAATGTTAGCCGTTGGCGAAAAAAATAAGATTGTTTATACCGAAGCCAATGGGCTTACAGTGGCATGGATTGGCTTTAGTTATTTAGGTCATCATAACTCCATTCATGACCTAGCACAAGCTCGGAAACTCGCCCAACAAGCCAGTCAAAACGCCGATCTTGTGATCATTTCTGTTCATGCCGGAGCGGAAGGGATGAACGCCATCCACACCCGCAATCAAACGGAAATGTTTTTAGGTGAAAATCGCGGGAATATGGTGCAATTTTCCCGCACAATGATTGATCATGGAGCGGATTTAATTTTAGGACATGGCCCCCATGTTCCCCGAGCCATAGAACTCTATCGTGGTCGTTTAATTGCCTATTCTTTAGGAAATTTTGTCGGTTATCGCACGTTAAACACCCAAGGGGCTAACGGATACTCTCTGATTTTAGCCGTAGAATTAGAGGCCGATGGTCAGTTTTTGGAGGGTCAAATTATCCCCTTACGTTTAACCCCAGAAGGTATCCCCTATCCTGATCCCGAAGGAC
The DNA here is from genome assembly GCF_026130165.1 of Spirulina subsalsa FACHB-351. Classification (GTDB taxonomy): domain Bacteria; phylum Cyanobacteriota; class Cyanobacteriia; order Cyanobacteriales; family Spirulinaceae; genus Spirulina_A; species Spirulina_A subsalsa_A. The sequence continues at coordinate 32,253 of NZ_JAIHOM010000043.1, forward strand.
GCACCATCCAACTCATTCGCCGTTTAAATGCTAGTGACTTCCCTCAAACTCCTCTGGAAATTACCCCAGAAGGAGCGTTAATTGTGCTGCCGAAAGATTAAGCGTATTTTCTAGGGTTAATCCCTCCATAGCGTTTCCATTTGAGTTTTGTAGTTCACAAGGGAACAGGGAACAGTATACAAGGGTTACAAGGAGCTTGAAGTATTATGAGAAACTTCTCTGAGAGTTGATCAATAATTAGGAAACGCTATATGTTTAGTCAGATCAGAAAATCAATTTTTCAAAGGCGGGTTAAGTTGCGTAACTTAACGATTATCACAAATAATTGTTGGGGAGCAACTCTCTATTCTGATTTAAATCTTCCCTATCAATCGCCCTTTGTGGGGCTGTTTATCCTGCCTGATGATTACTTGAAGTTATTAGAGAATATCCCGAAATATCTCCAATCTCCCTTAGTCTTTGTTGACCAACCCTCTCGCCCAATTATCTCTAATCAAATTAAGAAAAAATATCCAATTGGGGTTTTAAACAAAACAGTAGAAATCCATTTTCTTCATTATTCAACCATTGACGAAGCTCGAACAAAATGGCACAGACGCTTAGAACGAATTGATTGGCATGATCCCCATTTTTTTGTCAAATTTTGTGATTATGCTGAACTTTATCCCCAATATTTTGATCCCCAACAGATAGAACAGTTTGATCAGCTAACAATTCCCTATCCTAAAGTTTGTTTTACCGCTCGTCCCTATCCCCATTTACAATCAACGGTCTGGATTAAAGAATGTCAACACCAAGCCGGGGTTTATAATGGGGTGAAACTGTATCGAGTCTGTGATCAATATTTTGACCTAGCAGATTGGCTCAATGGAGGCAGTGGTCAATTAGGGTATTTATCCCAAAGTGTTAATTTTGTGGAAAGGATACTACGGCAAATTTTACAGAAGCCGAAAATTGGGGAGGGAGATTAGTCAATCTTGATAAGTTAAGTCTTTTCTCCTCTTGTCAAGGAACAAGGAATAGGGAACAGGGAACAGGGAACAGATCATCTAAAACCGGCACAAGTGCCTATTCCTGACCCCCTACTCCCTACTCCGCACTCTCGGACTTATTCAGCAAGCCCTAGGATGGAAGTTTTAACCCGACATTGCAGATAATTCTGGATTGATTACGGATTGCCTCCTCCACCGGGAAACGCACCACCACCGGGGAATACACCACCTGTAGCACCGCCACCGGGGAATACGCCACCTGTAGCACCACCACCGGGGAATACGCCACCTGTAGCACCGCCACCGGGGAATACGCCACCTGTGGCACCACCACCGGGGAATACGCCACCTGTCATCATGGTTTCTATGAGAATCTGCTGTTGTCGCATTTCTCCGCCGACTACCACAGACCAGACATCTAACTCTTCGCGAGAGTCGGCTAATGTTTCTACTAAATCAGCGTCGTCTAAGTCGTTAATGTCTACATCCACTACGCTGATTGCGAGATCGGTTAATTCTGCGTTGTCCTCTAGTTCAGTCATACTGATGAACTCAGGATTAACTAGCGTTTCGGGATCGTCGGCATCGACTGGAGTTTGACTGTCGAGTGCTTCGGTGGTTTCTTCGCGCACTTCGTCTAATCCATCAGAGTCTAATCCATCAGAGTCTAATCCATCAGAGTCTAATCCATCAGAACTATCACTGGCTTCGAGATTGTTTAAATCTAAACCAGCGACTAAAGGACTGGTGGCATAAAAGGTATCTAGATCAAATTTATAGACCTTAGCGGGTTGATTTTCAATGAATACAGCCATTTCCCCGGCCGCAATGGGTAGGGTTTCTAAGCCATCTTGATTAAAAACAACAATACCTGAATTGGTCAGTGCTGCCACTAAAGTGGTATCTGTGGCGGGATCGTAGCGGACGACTAAGGCAGATCCTCTCACTCCGGCGGCCCCGTTGGGTGTGCGGATGGTGGTTCCTCCTTGACCGGGACGGATTAGGACTAAGGCTGTGCCTTGAGATAAATCGATATTGCGTGTTCCGGGATTAAAGCGGAAAATGGATTGCGCTCCGAGTCTGGCTAAAGACTGGTCGTTAAAGCGCAAATCTGCCCGGGAGGAGGCTGCTGTGGCGATCGCATCTCCCGGACGAATCACCTCTGAAACCCGAGCAGACCGAGGCGATTGGCTTTGTGAAACCACCCGCACCTGATTACTGACTGATTCCACCACCGCTTGAGTTAAAACCGTTTGAGTTCGACCGGGTTGGGCTAAACTCAAAGTCAACCCCGAAACAGTTAACCCCGAAACCGCCAGAACTGAGCAAAACCTTGAAAAGCAAAATCTTGAAAGATGACGCATTTTTCCCCCATGTCAATTCATCCCATTTTTGCCATTTTAGCACACAAAAGAATGAAATCAAATGGTTTATTTAAGTTCGGTAAAATTTCATCAAATCTTTAAAATCTAGTTAAAAATACGCAGGGTATATTGAGGTTAAAAATCATGAAATCAATCGCTATCTGTAAATCTGCTAAGACCTATCTAAAATTGTTCACGATTCTTCAGGCAAGTTTAGGGCTTGTGGGAATTACGCAAGGGATTAGTTTAGCGGAAAATCTAGAGAAAACGGCTCAAGATCAGGAGTATTCCCCCAGTTCTTCCTTAAGTTTATCGGTGTCAGATATATTAGAAACAACAGGTTATTTAATCGCAGTTCGCCCGAGAGAAGAAACAGAATATCTGGGCAAACAAACTTTATTTGTTCGCCCAGAAAAAAATAAAAACCTTGTCCTAAAACATTTCCGAGAAGTCGAGACATTAAAACCGCAAGAAGTGCAATCTCAAGACCAGATGAATTCTGCTGTTGTCACTTCTTTAGCCCAGAGTGTAATCTCACCCTATTTTGCTCTAAAAAAGCAAGTTACTCCCCCAGACGCTCCTGGGGTTGAAATTGTTCCCGAAGTTTTTCCCCTTGCTCAAACTCCTGCCCAACCTGACCCGGATCCGGAACTTGGCACGCTCTTACTCCAAGAAATAGAACGCCCCACCCCCAGAGGTTCTCAACCCAAGTTTTTTGTTTTAGGGGGAGTAGACTACATCAACAACAGTAATATTTTCTCCTTGGTGGATCCCGTCCAAGACGGGTTATTTAACGCCAGACTGACCTTAATGGCGGTTCCTTACTCCACCCCCCAAACGGCTGTCTTTGCCTCTGCGGGGGGCAATTTAATCCGTTACAGCCAACGTTCTGAGATAGATTACAACCAACTGACCTTTAATGTGGGGGTGCGTCAGCAACTGTGGCCGCGAACCTATGGGGAGTTAGGTTGGTTAAACCAGCAACTGTACAGTAATTCAGGAGGCGATCGCTTTCTCAATGATCATGCTCTTTATTTAGAACTGGGTCGTCAAGATCCCTTGGCCCGGAACCTCACCTTAGACAGTTCCTATCAACTGCGCTGGAGTAATGCCAATCCCAGCAACCGTTCTCAAGTGGTGAATGCCTTGCGTCTCTCGTTAGGTTATGCCTTCGCCCCCCAGTGGAAAACCTCCCTCGACTATCAATTTGTCCTTTCCACCTTCACCGCACAAGATCGCCAAGACACCTATCATCAGTTGCTCGCTCGTCTCACCTACTCCATTGCTAAAAATGGACGAGTAGAAATCTTTACTGGGCCTTCCTTTGGGGGATCTTCCGATCCTCTCATTGATATTAACGGTTATGTGTTCGGAATACGGTTAGGCTTTAATCTTCCCTAACCCATGATCCATTAGTGACAAGTTAAGCATGAATGTCCTCTGGATCAAGGTCAGGGAATGGGGAACAATTATCAATTAGTGATTAATTATCGAGCATTGATTATTATCAATTATCAATACTCAATGCCTACATTTTACGGTTCACTGTTTACTGTTTACTGTTTACTGTGGATTCTCACGCCCCTGACTGCCAGAAACATCTAGTCAGGATTTGGTGCTACCCTAAACTAAGCACAAATTCTCTTTTGAGCGAGTGTCTAGGGTTTGTTTGACGTAGCCTGTAAGGATTAACGTCCTTCGAGAATCTAAGACCAGAGAAGCTTTTTGAGTCTTAGAGTGCGTCAATGTAGGATAGATATTGAAATCCTTTTGGGAAGAGCAAAAGAAAAGCACCCTGTCCTGAAAATATGCCCCTAGGGAGAAGTTTACCCCACAGGGGCGAATAACAACCGCGAGGCCGTCTATATTGACCTCGGAGACATTGAAATTATTAGGAGATCATCCAACCTATGCCAGAAGTTGCAGTCCGTCCAGAACAAGATTTTAGTAGCGAAATTTACAAAGACGCTTATAGTCGAATCAACGCCATTGTGATTGAAGGAGAACAGGAGGCCTATAGCAATTACTTGAGTATGGGCGAAATGCTTCCAGAACACAAGGACGAATTAACCACCTTGGCGAAAATGGAGAATCGTCACAAAAAAGGATTTCAAGCTTGTGGCAACAATCTGAACGTCACTCCTGACATGGCATTTGCTCAGGAATATTTTGCCCAACTGCATGGGAATTTTAAACAGGCCTATGAAGAGGGGAAAATCGTGACTTGCTTCTTGATTCAGTCGTTGATTATCGAGGCTTTTGCGATCGCCGCTTACAATATTTATATCCCCGTCGCCGATCCCTTCGCCCGCAAAATTACCGAGGGTGTGGTCAAAGATGAATATAAACACCTAAATTTCGGGGAAGAGTGGCTCAAAGCCCATTTTGAGGAGTCTAAAGCTGAATTAGAAGCCGCCAATCGGGAAAATCTGCCCCTAGTGTGGAAAATGCTCAACCAAGTGGAAAAAGATGCCAAAGTCCTGGGCATGGAAAAAGAAGCCCTCGTTGAGGATTTTATGATTAGCTATGGGGAAGCTTTGGCTAATATTGGCTTCTCTACCCGGGAAATCATGAAAATGTCCGCCTATGGTTTAACGGCGGCCTAGTCTTTGCCTATTTTGCCCATAGACCTGGAAAAACGCCGCTCCCAAGGGGGCGGTGTGAACTCTCGACTCCCCCGCGAAGTGAGAAGGGAGAAGTGGGAAGGGAATTGATAATTGACAATTAATAATTATCAATTGTTAATTATCCCTCTTCTGTCACTCTGGAAGATTTTAACGAATCTTCGCCATCACAGCGAACGAGAGAATCAGGGTTTGAACCCGATCTGACAGAAGAGAATTATTGCCGACTCCCTGTTTTCCGTCTCTTGATTAGCTGACACCCGACACCGACTTTGGTAATATCATTAACAGTCTTAACGTTTTCTTAGCCTTCTATCCTACTATCCCCCCTAATTTAAGGTTTAACGCAATTCCCTAATGTTTGGTCTTATTGGTCACTTGACAAGTCTTGAACACGCCCAGGCCGTAGCCCATCAACTCGGATATCCTGAGTATGGCGACCAAGGGTTAGATTTTTGGTGTTCTGCCCCTCCGCAGATCGTGGATGATATCACGGTGAAAAGTCTCACCGGACAGGTGATTCAGGGGAAATATATTGAGTCCTGTTTCCTGCCAGAAATGCTCTCTCAACGCCGGATTAAAGCCGCTATCCGCAAAATTTTAAATGCTATGGCGACGGCTCAGAAAAATGGCGTTGATATTACTGCTCTCGGTGGATTTTCCTCCATTGTGTTTGAGAATTTCAACCTGAAGGAAAATAAACAGGTGCGGGATGTGGAATTGGATTTTAGGCGTTTCACGACGGGAAACACCCACACCGCCTACATTATTTGTCGCCAAGTGGAACAGATGTCCGCTCAGTTGGGGATTGATCTAGCTCAGGCTACGGTGGCTGTCTGTGGGGCGACGGGGGACATTGGCAGTGCTGTCTGTCGTTGGCTGGACCAAAAGACTGATGTTCAGGATTTACTGCTCATTGCCCGGGATCAAGAGCGTTTGCAGGCTTTGCAAGGGGAATTAGGACGGGGGAAAATTTTGGGCTTGGAGGAGGCTTTACCTCTGGCGGATATTGTGGTCTGGGTGGCCAGTATGCCGCGAGGGGTGGATATTAGCAGCATTCCCTTGAAAAACCCCTGTTTGTTGATTGATGGGGGCTATCCTAAAAACCTCGATAGTAAATTACAACAGCCCGGTGTTCATGTGCTGAAAGGTGGAATTGTGGAACACGCCCTCGATATTGAGTGGAAGATCATGGAAATTGTGGAGATGGATGTTCCGGATCGTCAGTTGTTCGCCTGTTTTGCCGAAGCGATGTTATTGGAATTTGAACAATGGCATACGAATTTTTCCTGGGGGCGCAATCAAATCACGGTGCAAAAGATGGAGCAAATTGGCGCAGCTTCTGTTAAACACGGCTTTAAGCCCCTCCTGCATTTCTAGGATTCGCCTTTATTTTGTTTTTGCCCTTTCTCCTACTTAGCTATGTCTACGACTAAATCTCGACCTTTTCTGCTGGATTTTGAAAAGCCTCTTTGTGAACTCGAAGCCCGCATTGATCAAATTCGGGAGTTAGCTCAGGAAAATAATGTGGATGTGAGCGAACAAATTCGGGAACTGGAGGCAAAGGCGGATCAGTTGAGGACGGAGATTTTTAGCACTTTAACGCCTTCTCAACGGCTACAACTGGCTCGCCATCCCCGTCGCCCCTCTACGTTGGATTATATTCAGGCGATTAGTGAGGAGTGGTTTGAGTTACATGGCGATCGCGGCGGTAGTGATGATCCGGCTTTGGTGGGCGGTGTGGCGCGCTTGGATGGGATTCCGGTGGTGATGTTGGGCCATCAAAAAGGACGGGACACCAAGGACAATGTGGCGCGGAATTTTGGCATGGCTTCCCCGGGGGGCTATCGGAAGGCGTTGCGCTTGATGGAACACGCCAATCAGTTTCGGATGCCGATTCTCACTTTTATTGATACTCCGGGGGCTTGGGCTGGGGTGGAAGCGGAGGAGTTGGGACAGGGGGAGGCGATCGCCTACAATCTTCGAGAAATGTTCAAGTTTGATGTTCCTATTCTCTGCACGGTGATTGGGGAAGGGGGATCTGGTGGCGCGTTAGGGATTGGTGTGGGCGATCGCATTTTGATGTTTGAACACGCGGTTTATACTGTCGCCACTCCTGAAGCTTGTGCGGCCATTCTCTGGAAGGATGCGGCCAAGGGACCCCAAGCAGCCGCAGCGCTGAAAATTACGGCGCGGGATCTCAAGGAATTAGGCATTTTAGACCAAATTTTACCGGAGCCTTCTAATGGCGCCCATGCGGATCCTCTCGGGGCGGCGGCGATTTTGAAAAATGCTTTGATTAGCAATTTAGAGGAGTTATTTGGTTTAAGTCCTGAACAACGGCGAGAGCAGCGTTATCTCAAGTTCCGCCAGATGGGGAAGTTTTTGGGGTGATGTGAATGTTCGGGGCGATGAGTAGGGGTCAAGGGGGGTTGACCGAAAATTTGGGCACAAGCCCCGTCCTTTAGCGAAGCGGAGGGCGGCTTTTTATGGAATGGGTTGTCAATTTCTTGTTTGTGTGTTATTATTTTGATACAAGCTAAAACAGTATCAAATGTTTGTAATCGAATACAAA
>NZ_JAIHOM010000269.1 GCF_026130165.1 Spirulina subsalsa FACHB-351
GGTCGCATGGAGAAGGATTTAATGCCTTGGTATTCCCCAGAGTTCCAGTTGTTATTTTCTCCAAGGTTGCCCAGGCCTTCAAATCTAGCGCCTTCGAGTCGGTCTTGAATGACGATGTGACCGAATTCGGAGTTGGAGAGGGCGCGTCTTGCCGCTTCGGCAATGAAGGCATCGGAACCGGGTTCAAAGTCTTCCATGCCTTCTAAGCTGAAGATGGCGAGTTCAAATTGATATTTCCCTCCGTCAAAGAGGTAGTCGATTTCGACTTGTCCGGTGTCGCCGACGGTGAAGACTCCGGCGTTAAAGGGGGATTGGGGGTCTAATTCGATGTAGGGGATGATTTCAAGTTGGTCTTCATTGGGAGAGAATTCGGGTTCGCTGTTGTCGAAATTGTCAAGTTCTGGGCTGGTGGGGGGTTCGACTTCGGGTTCTGGCAGGTCGGGGGGGTCAAAGTCGGGGGGGTCAAAGTCGGAGGGGTCAATGGTGAGGGGTTCAATCCAGCCAATATCTGAACTGTCGTCTGCGGCATCAACGAGGCCGCTGGGGGTGAGGATGGGTTCAAGAATGAAGGCCTGAAAGTAGGTG
>NZ_JAIHOM010000270.1 GCF_026130165.1 Spirulina subsalsa FACHB-351
CCATGGCTCACTCTCAGAAAAGTATCAAAGACCATACCAGACAACGCACCCAGCCCAATCTAGATTCCGAGGCGATCGCACAACAGCTAGAGGATTTAATCAAACCTTGTGTCTATAGTCAACTAGCGTACTACCGCTCTTTCGGGATGCGGGAGAGAATTTTGAGCCTTCCCTTCATGATGGCGGTAGTGCTAACTATAATAGAAGCTCAATCAGATTGGATTACTCGTTATAAACAGGGGGCAAAATATGAAGTGATTAAAACCTTGAGTCACTCTTTCTCTCACCGAGATCAAATAATTCGTTTGGGAAAAGGGTATAAGGGAAATCCAATTCTGTCAGTGCGTTTAGTGGAAATTCGTCATGGTTCAAGTTGGTATCGTTATGTGACTTCTGTTGTAGACCCAGAAAGGCTGCCGCCTTACGTTGTCGGGGATTTGTATAACCGTCGTTGGACGATTGAAACAACTTTTCATACTCTGAAACGTTTATTGGGTTTGAGTTACTTGTGGACGGGTTCAATCAATGGCATTAAGTTGCAGTTATGGGCGACCTGGATATTTTATGTAGTGCTGATTGACTTGT
>NZ_JAIHOM010000044.1 GCF_026130165.1 Spirulina subsalsa FACHB-351
TCGCGGTCGGACAGCCCGTGATTCAAAATGCTTTCGGAGACGTTCTGTCGGGGTCAATTTCTGATTGGCTAGACAAGAGTCTATGAGGAAAGAATCCACTCGCCTTTAGGCAGTGGAGTGTCAAATCGTATTCTGCGGGGTCTTCGTTCCGTTCTCGGAGCCAATCATGAACCTTCATTTCCACAAAAAAGGTTTGATTCTGCTCAAACATTCGAGTAATTTGCAGTCGCAGGGTGTAGGGATTGATAGGGGACATAGCGCAAAGAGGAATTGAGAACAACCTTGATTTTAACGATTCTCCCGAGAGGACGGGCAAAGAAACAACCTTGAAGTTTAACTTATCACTCACAAGGATTGGCGATCGCACCCTCACCCCGATATAATAGTTTATCTTTCCAAAATCCCCCATGAAAGTGATTGGCTTAATAAGCGGCACCTCCGTTGATGGCATTGATGCCGCCCTCGTAGACCTCACAGGCTCTGATTTTGACCTCAAGGTAGAATTTATTGCCGGAGCCACTTACCCCTACCCAGACGACCTGAGAGCGCAAATTCTGACCGTTGCCGGAGGGGGGGTGCTATCCATGCCAGAGTGGGCCGCCCTAGATGATGCGATCGCCCTGCAATTTGCCCAAGCCGCCCAGAAAATCCAAAAAGACCACAACTCAAGCGCCGCCCTCATTGGCTCCCACGGTCAAACCGTCTTCCACCGTCCCCCCCAACACCCCCAAGCCGCCACCCCCCTCGGCTACACCCTCCAACTGGGACGGGGCGACCTAATCAGCTACTACACCCGCATCCCCACCGTCAGCAACTTTCGCGCCGCCGACATCGCCGCCACCGGACAAGGCGCCCCCCTCGTCTCCCGCATCGATGCCTACCTCCTCAGCCACCCCCACCAGAAACGCTGTATCCAAAACCTCGGCGGCATCGGCAATGTCACCTATCTCCCCCCCCGAGAACAAACCCGTTGGGAAGAACAGATCATCGGCTGGGACACCGGCCCCGGCAACATCCTCATAGACCTCGCCGTACAGCAACTTACCCAAGGGCAACAGACCTATGATGCCGATGGAACCTGGGCCGCCCAAGGCACCCCCTGTTTAGAATTAGTCCAGCAATGGCTCCAGCAGGACTTTTTCCAACAAGCCCCCCCCAAATCCACCGGACGGGAACTCTTTGGCCGCGACTACCTCCAACAGTGCTGGCAAACCGCCCAAACCTACAGCCTCAGCGATGCCGACTGGCTAGCCACCCTCGCCGAATTAACCGCCGCCTCCGTCGCCCACAGTTATCAAACCTTCCTCCCCACCCGGCCCGATAGCGTCTTGATTTGTGGGGGAGGCAGTCGGAACAGCTACCTCAAACAACGATTACAAGCCCATCTTGCCCCCGCCACCCTCCTCACCACCGATGAACTGGGGTTAAACTCCGACTACAAAGAAGCGATCGCCTTTGCCATCCTCGCCTACTGGCGCTATGTGACCCAATGTCCCGGCAACCTACCCAGCGTCACCGGAGCAAGTCAAGCCCTACCCCTCGGTGATATGCACCCCGTTTATTAGAAAGAGGCAGTTTGAGGGAGCGATAAAACCCCGTCCTCAAAGATGAAAGCTAAAGGTTTTGGCTTCCCACGCTTTAAAAACAAGTATCGGATGCGTTCCTTTGTCTTCCCTCATTTGGGGAGGGAGTCAATAACAGCCCGTCAACTGTCTACAATCAACGCCAAACTTTGATAAGATGGATCAACAGAGGTCAACTCACAAGTTATTTCTTGGTTCAGTTTTTAGGGTGTATCGCCTTCGTCGGGACGTTTCCCACGGCATTCTGGTGTACTGCCCTCCAAACCAGATCCGATCTCTACACTTGGGAGCTTGCCCCATCCATGAAACATCCCATTCTCAACCCAGATCAGGGTCAATCTGAAGTGGGTCTAACTCAGAACACCGTCCCTCAATCTGACATCTCAAACTCAAGGATAAGACCGTGGCTCACACCTTTTTACTAGAGGAGGGGCGTTGGACTCTCCAAGGAAATTGGTTGGAGCGTGACAGCTTGCCAATTCCTTTGAAAGGAAAGACTATTATTGCTTGGAGCCAGGAAAATTGGTTCACTTGGGTGACAAAACTAATTTTTCCCGGTGGCGAGCGAGAAGAAATTGCATTTCAATATCGGGGTCGTCTAGAAGCTGGTGAACGTCAATATAATTTTGTTCTTCAGCAAAGTCTTTTAGGTCGAGTAGAAGGAGAAGGCTGGGTTGCACCAGAGTCCATTGTGCAGCGTTATATAGTCCTGAGTGATGATGATCGTCAACGGCGAAGTGGCTTTGAAACCCTCTATCGACTGGATGATAATACTTACTTCTTATCTAGTGGGATTATGACTGGGTATTCTTTAACCAGTACAATGGAGGCGATTTTACAGCGACAAGGTTAAGCCGTACCAATTGAGTGCTACAAATTGAGTCAAACGGTACAGTATAAAAGATAAAGAATTGAAAAATGAACCCTTGAAATAAAAAACTTGGTAAAACCGTCATTTTGCCCACCCAAATTGTAGGGACATTGATTAATTCTTTGGAAGTTTGAGCAGACAATTCTGTTCTCCGGAATTGGAGCCGAGTCATGACGAAAGACCCGAAAAATGCTCGTATAGCATCGGACCCCAATGAGGGGCGCGTGCTTGCGAATCGCTATCGCCTCGTTGAATTAGCAGGGAAAGGCGCGATGGGCCATGTCTATCGTGCCGAGGATATGTTGTTAGGCAATGTCACCGTAGCCGTTAAGTTTTTGGCGCAAACATTGCTTAATCAAAAAATGCGCGATCGCTTTGAACGAGAAGCGACCATTTGCGCACTATTAGCAGAAAAAAGTATTCATATCGTTAGGGTGCGGGATTATGGAGTAGATGAACATGGTGTTCCTTACTATGTCATGGAGTTTTTAGAAGGTGACAACCTCAGTGATATTATTAAAACTCAAACCATTAACCTCCCCCGTTTTTTAAGCATTGTTCGGCAAATTTGTCTAGGGTTAGATTGCGCCCACAAAGGCATTGTTTTTAAAAAAGAACCTAGTCAAATTATCCACCGTGATATTAAGCCCAGCAATATTCTATTAGTTGAAGATGTTACCCTGGGCGAATTAGTTAAAATCCTTGATTTTGGCATAGCCAAACTGGTAGAAGCGAACCGAGATCAGACCCATTCTTTCATGGGAACTTTAGCTTATTGTTCCCCCGAACAAATGGAAGGGAAAGAACTAGACAACCGTTCTGATATTTACAGCTTCGGGGTCATGATGTACGAAATGTTGACCAAAGATATGCCCCTGTTACCGGAAAATAATTCCTTTGGGGGATGGTATCGAGCGCATCATGAATTTTCCCCCGTTCCCTTCCCCCATGATCTCAAACTCCCAGTAGAGTTAGAGAAGCTGGTCATGTCTTGTCTGGCCAAACATCCCCAAGAAAGACCCCAAAATATGGCGGATATCTTGCGGGTGATTGAACCCCTTGAAAAGAGATTTGAGAATCGGGGTTCTCCAAGCACTCACCGGGCTAAAAATTCCGAAGAAAAAGAGTCTCCCACTCAATCTTCTTTAGAAGATTTATGTTTACAGATGCCTTGGCCAGAAAATAAACCCCGGCAAAAGATTGTTTTTCCCCGTTTATTGCGCACCAGTCAAGGCGTTTTTCCCACGTTGTGGAGTATGTTAGATCGTCAGGATATTCTGAATCGTCGTTTCAGTACCCGCTACAATCAGTTTCTGTTTTTGACTGCACCTCATCCGATGTTGTTATGGATTACGGTGCTTTATAACCGAGAATTTGGCCCCCGTTGGCTACCGTGTTATTTAGATTTAAAAACCCCGATGGGGCAGCGCACGACTCGTTTATTAGGAGAATCGGGCAGTTATCGGCTGTTATTTTTTGCCGTTGATGATCCGTCTAATAAGTGTCAGTATGTGATGCACTCGACGATTGATCCTGATCAATGTAAGCGTTTGCTCCATTGGGCGAACAATAGTCATGGCATGAGAGGAAGTAATCAATCCACCATGAGTAAAACCCTATTACGTCAAGAGTTTGAGAAGTTGAAACCGAAGATTTTAATTAAGTTGGAGTCGGTGAATACAGATCATTTGGATAATTTGCATTTGTAGGGAGTTAATTAGGACTTGCTGAATAACTCTGTTCGTGAGGTTAGGGAACAGGGAACAGGGGGGAGAGAAAGTCGGAAAAAGGCAAGCCTTTTTGATTTTTTCCCCCAAGGTCAATCCTTAAAATGCAGCATCCAGATTCCCGTTCAAAATTTTCAATGAGAACTGTAGCCTTGTAAATGCTGATCCAAAGACCAAATAAAAACCCGTTGATTAGGGATTTTTTCTCTTAATTTATACCATTCCTTAATAATCGATAAATCCGCCATTCCTGCCCCCTTCATAGCACTATCAGGAAACTCAGTGAGCCAGTCTTTAATCTCTTGTGTAGTCGGAACTTCGAGAACACGCCAAGGTGCTTTCCCTGTAATAGCCATCTGTACTTGTTGCACAAAAGTCTCCGCAAGTGTACGTCTTTTATTGCCGTCTAAATTCTCCCCCTTAGCGTTGGCAATATGATTTCCGGTTTCATAAATTACCGCCATTGGCAAGAGTAAGTTAGTATTACTTTCTAGGTAAGTTTTTAACTCTCTCATCACCTGATCTCGATTTTCATTGCGCTGGGGAATATCGAGAATATTGCAAAAAATAGAAGTATCTACAATGGCAACATCTGGCATAGTTATCTCATCACTTAACCATTTAAACTCGCGAACCAATCTAGAGCTTTTTTCCGTTTTTCTTCAGCACCGGGATATTCTTTAACAAATCGTTCTAATATCCCCGTTGTCATTAAATGTCCCACGGTTCCTTGAGCAATTAGTTCGGGATAATCTGGAATATTTTGTAACGTCACTAATTGACTTGAACCATCCGTTGGACTGCGATAACAAAAGACAGTATTAGGAATAGCAGAATCTGGAATGGCATCCAGTAATGCAGGGTTATGGGTGCTGATTAAAACTTTTAAACAGCGCTGGCAAGCCAGAAAAACAATTTTCTGTAACAGAGAGTTGACACGACTGGGATGTATTCCATTGTCGATTTCTTCAATCACAACTAAACTGTTCTGAGGTGCAGAACAAAGAACAGCAACAATCGCTAAAACTCGTAGTGTTCCATCCGATAACATGGTGACATCATAGGCCGTTTCTTCTCCCCCAAAGGTTTCTATCAGTTGTAACATGACTTCCCCCCTGGGGGTTTCAATAAACTGAATGTCCTTAATGTCTTGTTCCGGTAGGCTACAAATAAAATCTAAAATCTGGTCTTTAAAGTTAGATGGAGACAGATTAGGAGCTAAGGTAAGATCATAAGGTTTGCTGAAAATATTATAAATAACGCCGGATAAATTTTCTCCATTCTCCGCTAAAATCTTATCTGTTTTATGACTATAATTCCGCATTAAACTGGGTTCAGGTTGCAAAAAAATAATATGGTTTAAGATGTTGGCATATTTTTGCGCGGTTTTCGGAATTCTTTGACGACTTTTTTGGTTTTCTTCACGAAAGCGGATTTCGCTCAAAAGTTGGGTAAAAATAGCCATTTGACTACTACAAACAATCTTCGGTTTTTTTCCCCCTCTAGCAAAGTTATTGTAGGCAACATAAACATCACTGCCAGCCCCTTGAGGAGGACTAATTATTTCATATAATGGCACGTTAGAACCCGAATCTTTAATGGATTCTTGTTCAATATATAGTTCTCCGTCAGGGGTTACACTGACCTTAATTTCAAAAATTCCCCATGAATCAGGACGATCAACTGATTCGAGTTCACATCTTAACCTAAAACTTTGAGAACGCTGATAAAAAAGATCCTCTACCTGACCCCGAAAGGGTTGTTGCAGGCGGGAATTGTTTGGGGAATTGATGAACCCTAGACGTTCCCCTTGGGCAATTTTGGCTAAAAATCTTAAAGCCTCAATCAGGTTACTTTTTCCAGAGGCATTGGCCCCAATTAAAACGGTTAATTGAGAGAGTTTTAATGTACCGGAACGATAACTTTTAAAGTTTTCTAGGCTAACGCTGTTGATCATAATTGATACTGGCCCACTCTAGTCCCAGTTTAACTTGTAACTCTTCAGGTTCTCTGGTCTTGGGGCTGTTGAGCAAGGGTCAGGACTCTTGATGTGGGTTTGATCTACGTCTGGGAAGGGTTAGAGTATGATGGGCAAAAGGAAAAATTTTCCACCCCGACTGAGGGTTAGAATAATATATTTCCCTGACCTTACCTGAAAACTGTGTTATGACGACACTTTATGTCAACCCTGTAACGGGTCGAGATCAAGGCACTGGCAGCCAAAATGCCCCTTTTAAAACCCTCACCTATAGCCTCACCCAAGCTGGGAAAAATACTATTATTCGCCTGTCTCCGGGGACTTATGATGGGCAAAGTGGGGAGAAATTCCCCCTGATTATTCCCTCGGGGGTGATGGTGATTGGGCAGGAAAGTCAACAAGGAAAAGGGGTGATCCTCTCTGGGGGGGGTGTTTATCAAAGTCCCACGTTTCAACAACAAAATATTACGGTTTTACTCCAAGACCAAGCCCAGTTACGGGGGGTGACGGTGCGCAATGGTCAGGCGAAGGGGATCGGGATTTGGATTGAGTCTAGCGCCCCGACGGTGGCTCAAAATACGGTGACACAATGTCCCCTGGCGGGGATCTTTATCACGGGGACGGCTAAACCTGTGATTGCGGATAATCGCTTGGTGGAAATGCCTGCTAGTGGGATTTTCCTGCGACGGAATGCGAAGGGGGAAATTCGCCGCAATTTATGCGAAAAAACGGCCTATGGGATGACGGTGAGTGATGACAGCGCGCCCTTGTTGGCGGATAACCAGTTACGGGGAAATCGGGTGGGGATTTACCTCACCCATCGGGTGAAACCTGTGTTACGGCGCAATTTACTGGAGTTTAACGCTATGACGGGGTTAGTGGTGCGGGAACAGGCTAAACCGGATTTAGGCCATCCCCAAGACCCGGCGTTAAATATTTTACGGGAGAATGAGCAGGGGGATTTGAGTAATGAAACGACTCAGACGCTGGTTTCGGTGGGGAATCAGTTAAATCCGAGTCGGGTACAGGGTCGGGTGGATTTTGTGGCGGCACAGGTGGCGACGGTCGGAATGGGGCCGCTGGCGTTTCGGGATTTGGAACAACATTGGGGGGCGGATTTTATTCGGGTGTTGGCGGCCGGGGATTGGGTGCGGGGGTTTCCGGATGGGACGTTTCGACCGGAGGGGAAGTTAACGCGGGCGGAGTTTGCGGCGCTGTTGGCGAAGTGTTTTGATTTACCTCGTCAGTTGGGGACAAGGTTCACGTTTCCTGATGTGCCGGAGGGTTTTTGGGGGGCGGCGGCGATTGGGAAGGCGGCGGCGATGGGTTTTTTGGCGGGGTTTGGGGATGGGACTTTTCGGCCGCAAGCGAATTTAACTCGGATTCAGGCGTTGGTGGCGCTGGTGAATGGTTTGGGGCTAACGGGTGGGGCGTTGGATGGGTTGCTGTTATATCGCGATCGCACCCAAATCCCGAGCTATGGAAGTCAAGCGGTGGCTATTGCGACCCAAAAGCGCCTAGTGGTTAATTATCCCGACCTCAAGACTTTAAACCCCCAACGGGAGATCACCCGGGCGGAGGTGGCGGCTTTCCTCCATCAGGCGCTGGTGGTGACGGGGAAAACAACCGCCCTCATTTCCCCCTATATTGTGGAGGCGGATTTCTACCTGCCGTCTTTTACGGATATTGAGGGACATTGGGCGGAGGCGTTTATCCGACGTTTGGCCAGTTTGGACTGGATTAGTGGCTTTCCTGATGGTAGTTTCCGCCCCAATGACCCCATTAGTCGCGCTCAATATGCGGCTTTGTTAGTCCGGGTGTTTAACCCCCAACCCATGCGCCCCACAACCCAATTTCTCGACCTGTTGCCGGATTATTGGGGATGGGGGGCGATTCAACGGGCTTATCAAGGGGGCTTTTTATCGGGTTTTCCCGATGGGACGTTCCACCCGGAACAGCTTTTACGCCGGGTGCATCTGTTGGTGTCTTTAGTGAGTGGTTTGGGGCTACCTAGTGGGGATTTAAGTCGGCTGGAACGCTATGAGGATCAAGGGGAGATTCCTAGTTATGCGGGGAGTGCGATCGCCGCCGCCACAGAAGCGGGTTTTGTGGTCAACTACCCCCGAGTGACCCACTTAAACCCCAAACAGGAAGCCACCCGAGGGGAAGCGGTGGCGATGGTCTATCAAGCGTTGGTTTATCAAGGCAAGGTGAGTCCTATTGATTCTGAGTATGTGGTGTGAACACTACATCTCACAAAACCGAAGTTTTGCCGGGTTGTCTTATCTTCCCTCCCTCACTGGCAGGAAGGGGACGGATAGCAACAATTTTGTTCAATTGACCTGTCTTGCCCATTAAGTTCATTAATCTTAATGAACTTAAATGAACTTATTTAGGGTTTAGTAAAGTTCTTGTTTTTCCCCCTGACCGAATTTCCCAGCTGAGTCCTTCCGGTACACTATTAAGTAAGAGGAAAATGAAAATAATAGAAATTGAGGGGTGATCATTGGTAGTTGTTAATGGGGAATTGTAGAATTAAAGGGAAAGGAGTTATGGGGAAACTCTGGAGTCGTTGCCGAGATTGCTTTGGGGTATTACCCCCCTACCCCTCATCTCCCGGATCTGATGGCGATCGCTGCGCTCAGACTCCCGTTAAATGTTAGTGGATTCCCCCATCTGGGTACGGAATATACCCCTACGAAACTTGTATCCTGAATCGATAGAGTAGAGAAAGAAAGTCAAAAGTAGTCAGTCCACCGTCCATTAATCACTGCCGCCATTATGTTTGAACATTTTATTGACACTGCCATTAAAGCTGTAATGCTTGCCCAAGAAGAAGCCCGACGTACCGGACATAATCTGGTGGGAACGGAACAGTTGCTCTTGGGCCTGATTGGGGAAGGAACCGCGCTGGCATCTCAAGTGCTGAGAACTCTAGGCCTGACCCTAAAAGATACTCGGCAGGCGGTGGATGGCTTAATCGGCCGCGGTCCAGGCTATGCGCCTTCAAATATTCCCTTTACGCCCAAGGCGAAACAGGTGTTTGAGCAGTCCTTTGAGGAAGCGCGCCAACTGGGACATACCTACATCGGTACGGAGCATTTGCTGCTGGCGATTGTTAAAGAACAGGATAGTGTGGCGGCTAAGGTTTTGGAGAAGTTGGGGATTAATCCCCTGCAAATTCGCACTGAAATCATCCGCCGTTTAGGGGAAACGGCAACCTCTAGCGCCCCCTCGATGGGGAGTCGGCAAGAGGGGTCTATTTTTGGCGGTATGGCTCCGATGTCTAAGCCCAAATTAGAGGAGTTCAGCACCAACTTGACCCAATTAGCCGAAGCGGGGAAATTAGACCCGATGGTGGGGCGAGAACGGGAGTTGGAGCGCACGATTCAGATTCTAGGGCGGCGGACGAAAAATAACCCGGTGCTGGTGGGAGAGCCGGGGGTGGGGAAAACGGCGATCGCGGAAGGACTCGCTCAACGCATTGTGAATAACGATGTGCCGGACTTGGTGCAAGGAAAACAAGTGATTGCGCTGGATATGGGGGCGCTGATTGCGGGGACTCGCTTCCGGGGTGAATTTGAGGAACGGCTCAAGTCCATCATTCAAGAAGTGAAACAGGTGGGCAATATTATCCTCGTGATTGACGAAATTCATAATCTGGTGGGAGCCGGGGCTATTGGGGGCAGTGTGGACGCGGCCAGTATGTTAAAACCCGCCCTGGCTCGGGGTGAAATGCAGTGTCTTGGGACTACGACGCTGGATGAGTACCGCAAACACATTGAACGAGATGCGGCTCTAGAACGGCGTTTTCAGCCCGTGACGATTGATGAGCCTTCGGTGAGTGAGACGATTGAGATTTTGTTTGGCTTGCGATCGCGCTATGAAGAACACCACAAAGTCGCGATCTCTAACGCGGCCCTCGTCGCGGCTGCCCAGTTCTCGGACCGGTATATTAGCGATCGCTTCCTACCGGACAAAGCCATTGACCTAATCGATGAAGCGGGATCTCGTGTTCATGTGCGAGACTCCATTGAGAAAAAACTACACCCCGAAGCCAACACTTTACCCACCCCCATTGTCAACGAGGAAGAAATTGCCGAAATTGTCGCCTCTTGGACAGGGGTTCCAGTGCATAAACTGACTCAGCCGGAGTCGGAAATGCTCCTACACCTCGAAGCCCGCTTACACGAGCGCCTGATTGGTCAAAATGATGCCGTCAGTGCTGTGGCCCGGGCTATTCGTCGGGCGAGAGTGGGCATGAAAGACCCCAAACGTCCCATCGCTAGTTTCGTCTTCTCGGGGCCGACGGGAGTAGGGAAAACCGAACTCACCAAAGCCTTGGCTCAATTCCTGTTTGGGGACTCAGATTCTATGATTCGGGTGGATATGTCGGAGTTTATGGAGTCCCATACTATCTCGAAACTGATTGGTTCTCCTCCCGGTTATATTGGCTATGATGAAGGGGGACAACTGACGGAAGCGGTACGACGGAAACCCTACACGGTCATCTTGTTTGACGAAATTGAAAAAGCTCATCCCGATGTGTTCAATGTCCTGCTGCAACTGTTGGACGAAGGGCGTTTAACGGACTCTCAAGGCCGGGTGGTGGACTTTAAAAATACTTTAATCATCATGACCTCTAATATTGGGTCAAAAGTGATTGAAAAGGGCGGCAGTGGCTTAGGATTTGACCTAGCTGACAATGACAGTGAAGCGCAATATCAGCAACTGCGGACGAAGGTCATGGACGAAATGAAAAATTATTTCCGACCTGAATTTCTCAATCGTTTAGATGAAATTATCGTCTTCCGACAATTGACCCAAGATGAGGTTAAGCAGATTGCAGATATTTTATTACGGGAAGTGTGCGATCGCCTGCTAGAACAGCATGACCTCCCCCTACAAGTCACCGAAGCCTTTAAAGATTTAGTCGCCAACGTCGGCTACAATCCCAGCCAAGGAGCAAGGCCTCTCCGTCGTGCCATTATGAACTTGTTAGAGGACAGTCTGGCGGAAGCTATCCTCACAGGTCAACTCCTGCCCAAAGAAACTGTCATCGCCGATGTAGACGATGATGGCAACGTGAAAGTCTTATCCGCCTCTCAAAGAGGACGACTCTTGCAAGCGGTGGGGTAGTCAAGGTCAGGGAATAGGGAATAGGGAATAGGGAATAGGGAATAGGGAATAGGGAATAGGTAATCGGAAATAATTATCAATTGTCAATTGTCAATTATCAATTATCAATTCCCTGCTCCCCTGCTCCCCTGCTCCCCTGCTCCCCGACACCCGCCCAAGAGCAATGGGAGCGTCATTGAAAAGTGGGCTTTTGATAGGCGAGAATCATATATTTCACCAACCAAAGACGACTTACTAAAGCAATCGTCAAGGTTTCTGCGAAAGCGGGGAGTTGTGACCAGTCATAACCGTTCCGAGCGCCAAACTTGAGTAAAAAATCATAGGTGGGAAGGGTATTCTCTGTAATATCCCGTTCAATATGGGTCTGAAATCCTACCTCGGCCGCCAAGCGTTGATAGTCCTCTAGAGCATAGGTGACATCAGAACGCCCATAAAAGCCACTATTTTGTAAACTATTTTGTAATTGGGCTTGTAAGGCAATGAGAGGCACAAACCAACCTTGCGGCACAAAATCTGATAGGGCTAAATACCCCCCCGGTTTTAAGACCCGGAAGGCCTCCCGGAAAAATTGCCCTCGGTCTGGGAAGTGAAAAATACATTCTACGGCTAACACCCGGTCAAAAGAAGCATCGGGAAAAGGCAGTTGACAAGCGTTCCCCTCAACCCAGTGAATGTGATTGTTGCCTTGGGCGATGACTTTTTGTTGGGCTTGTTCCAACTGGCGCTCATCAATATTTAACCCCGTGAGGGTCATATTCTGAAAGTTTTCGTTCAGACTGGCCACGGTGCCGCCGAAACCACATCCGGCATCTAAGAGGCTTTGTCCATCCTGCACTAGGGCGGCGGTGTAAATTTCGTGGGTTAGTTGTTCAGCCGCTTGACAAAAGTCCTCTACTGTGTTATGGGCATGACTGGGGTCTGCCCAATATCCCCAGTGAACATGACGACCAAAAGCTTGCTCAAGGTCACGGTCGCCGTCGGCAAAGCCTCGGAGGATTAAATCAAAGTAGGGGAGATTAATCTCAAGTTGGGTCATAGTTAATCAATGTTGAAAGTGGTTTCAAACAGGAGGTCATTTGTGCTATACCCCACCCCCCTTTCTCTTCATGCTACCCAAAAGGAGAATCTCCTGCTCTAGTTGAATAGAAAACTGAGGAGGTTTGTAACAAATTGTTGCAAAGTATTGGTATGATAGACGGAAGCTAAGGGAAAAACCATGAGCATCGTAAGTTTGGGGAGGGTCTGCCCCACTTTTCTTTCCTTAGTGCAACACTCTTTAGGAAGAAGTTAGGCGATCGCGCCAAAAGACCAAACCACTGTAAAGTTGAAAGGCGGCATCCCAAACACTGGGTTGTCGTCGTTCTAGTCGGACGTGGGCAGGAATGCGCTGTAACATTTCTGGGAAACCTGTGGCACTGTCGGCAAAGGTGCTGAAGTCTGACCAGAGAGGAATATCCGGCAGTTGTTGATCTAAAAAGGCAGTCAGTTGTTTCCAGTGTTGGCTGACGGTTTCTTGTTCTAAGGCATGATGGGGGGCGTTTTCCGGGGAAGTTTCTAGATTAATCCCTTTGCGAAATTGATAATTGCGATCGCAGAATCTCAAAATACAATGGCGACTGGGAATATGGAGATCACAAAAGGGGACATAATCTTGAGTCTGGGTTTTCCGCTTTAAATTCCGTTTAGCATCAAACACCACCACCGATTCAAACAGAGGAATTCGCCCGTCCACTCGTTGCCGCACTTCAGACCAGTCAAAGGTAAAATTCCCCTCCTGCTCTTCCTTATTTTGACAACGAACCACCACCGATTGATCCACCGTTTGAAAATAATGTACCTCCAACACCTGCATCAATTCCAAACGATTCAACGCGAGGGCAAAACAGGGAATGTGAGCCTTTTGCAAACAGCCCACATAGTATTCTAGTTCGCCCATTAAACCCGTGCGATATAAACGCCAGCCACGACTGGGAATCTGTAAACGGGCGGTATAGGCATCGGTGTTAATAATTTTGGCAAAGGATTCCGCCACCGTTGATTTTAATTCCGAGGGGACAGGTTCAAGGATTAAAACCCCTAAATCCTCGCCACCGGGGGCTGATTTGGCTTGGTCTAGAGCGGCCTGTTTTTCTTGTTGTGCGATCGCCTCCAAACGCTCTAATCCCTGACGAATTTGGGCAATCAGTTTAAAATTCGACGTTTTCGGCAACAAATAGCGATAAATCTTCTCAGCCATCTCTCGTCGTCCCGTTGCCTCCTGCACCCGTCCCACATAAAACCGCACCCACAGATTATCCGATTCTTTTTCCATCAAGGGCTTTAATAATTGTGTTGCCCGCTTATAGTCTTGACGCTCGATTGCTTCCGCCACTTCTTTGAGCATAATTCCCTAACAGTCTTAGACCTTGCGCTACTCCCCCATTTTATCGCTGGAATTGGTAGCCTTAAAACGCAGTAGAAAATATTCTCTACATTCTGACTGAAACCATGATCTATCACCAACACCCCCTTAAAACCTTATTCGCCCTGATTATCGTCACCCTTGGCCTTATCCTACAACCCGGTTGGAGTTATGCCCTCACCCCCGACCAAGTGCCGAATCCCTACCAACTATCTGATGGCTGGGTGACAGATATGGCCGATGTCCTTGATAGCACCACAGAACACCAATTAAATCAAATTATTTCCGACCTCGAAGCAAAAAACGGCGCAGAAATTGTCATCGTAACCGTGCCGCAAATTAATCAAGACCTCACCCCCAAACAATTCACCACAGAATTATTTAACCTTTGGGGCATTGGGAAAGCAGGTCAAGACAACGGCATTTTATTTTTAACCTCCGTGGGAGATCGAGCCGTTGAAATTGAAACAGGGTATGGCATAGAAGGCATTCTTCCCGATGGTAGAGTGGGGCGAATTTTAGATAATCATGTTGTGCCTTACTTCCAAAATGATGATTTTAGTAACGGCATTTTAGCCGGAACTCAAGCCTTAATTCAAGTCGTACAGAATGAAACCTTTGACCCCAATTTATCCCCAGCCGCCAATGTCCCTAATCTTCTCTGGATTTTTACAGGAATTACGGCTTTCTTTGCCTATCCCTTTTATCAATTAGCCCGGAATAAAACACAAGAACCCCTTTTAGTCAAGCCCGGAGATTATGAAAAAATCAAAGGCTTTGACCCCAGTGAGAAACTCATTTATGTAGGGTTACGAGTGAGTGCATTTTTCATCTTGTTTACCCTAACCGCCATTCCCTTAATCCTAACCTTGTATGCTTCCCCTAACCTAGCCCTATTATCTGGGGTGACTATTATCCTCTTACTGTTCCTCTTCTTACTCTATAAATCCAATACCCTCACAGCAATCCTACAAACCCTCAAAACTAGCGACTCCTCAACCCAGTCAGTGTTTGTGATTCTCTCAGCTATTTGTGGGGGGGTGATTATCTTCTTCCTCTTATATTTAGATTTCCACTTAATCGGTGACATTTTAGCTCTAAGTCTATTGGGAATGATCTTACCCCGCTATCAACGTTTAAGTACATCAATCCCGACTATTTTTCTGGCTATTTTTGGCAGCTTAACCTTTTTCTTCTTTTGGACATTATATTATAACGAAGTGTGGGGATATGTGCCGACATTATTGGGAGCATTAAGTGACAGTTTAGGACGAATTACAGCCGGAGTAATTGTCAGTATTTTCATCAGTGGGTTAGGGTGTTTTCCCATTGCTCATTACCTCTTGAAATGGCAATTTAAAGCCGAGGAAAAACGGCATAACTTACGCCCCATTTGTAATGCTCAATCTCAAGTTCCTATGGAATCCCTAAATGAGGAAACAGTTCAATCGATTTTAAGCGAACATCAAAAAGTCGCCCAGAATTTGGGAAATATTCGGTTTGAGGGTTGGTGGACCCCTGAAAATCGCCCTGTTGCTCGTGAAGATGTGTATTTGCGAGGGTATGTTCAACTGAAAGGTTGGTTGGGTTATGGGGGGTATTTAGAATGTCCCGTCGGACAGGAATTAACGGTTTCTAAAAAATCGAAACAGCTTAAACGACCAACACAAACAAGTACCGGATTGAGACGTATCACGGAGTCCTGTCAATGTTGTGACTACATCAAAGAATATGAGGAGGCGATTCCTCGTCTGTCTTCTTCTTCCTCTTCTTCCGGTCGTCGTAGTAGCGGCAGCAAAGGCCGGAGTTCTAGTAGTGGTGGCAGTCGTGGAGGAGGCCGGAGTGGTGGCGGTGGTGCGGGGAGAAGGTTTTAACTGATGGGGGGATACCTACAGGCAGAAGTCCGGCTTGCTAAGGCTTGTAGAATCGTGAACTACCCTAGGTTTTCGTGCTACTTTTAAGAGGAACATGGCACTTCATCCCGTTTAAGCATCGTGACTATTTCCTCCCCCCCCCTCGCCCCTCCTGACGTTTTACTGGGTCAATCTTTAGCTGAATTAACCCATTGGGTTGAGTCCCAAGGTCAACCTCGTTATCGGGGGAAACAGTTGCACCAATGGCTATATCAAAAAGGGGCCCATTCTCTGGCTGAAATTTCCGTGTTTCCCAAAGCTTGGCGGGAGGCCCAGGAAAACGTCACCATTGGCCGTTCTACGGTGCATTATCGCACGGTGGCCCCTGATGGTACCCGGAAGTACCTGTTACGCTTGGCAGACGGTTTAATCATTGAAAGTGTGGGCATTCCCAGCGCCAAACGTCTAACGGTTTGTGTGTCCTCTCAGGTGGGTTGTCCGATGGCCTGTGATTTTTGTGCCACTGGGAAGGGGGGATTTACACGAAATCTCCACCCCCATGAAATTGTCGATCAGGTGTTAACGGTACAGGAGGATTTTCAGCAACGGGTGAGTCATGTGGTGTTTATGGGGATGGGGGAACCGTTACTTAATTTAGAGGCTGTGGTGACGGCGCTGAGGGTATTAAACCATGATGTAGGCATTGGACAGCGATCGCTCACCGTTTCCACTGTCGGCCTCCCTAAACGCATCCTTCAATTAGCCGAACATCAGTTACAAGTCACCTTTGCCGTCAGTCTCCATGCCTCTAATCAACAGTTACGAGAAAAACTCATCCCCAGCGCCCAACATTACACCCTAGAGCAACTGATGGCCGACTGTCGCCAATATGTGCAAATCACCGGCCGACGAGTGACATTTGAATATATCTTATTAGCTGGTCTAAACGATTTACCCCAACACGCGGCCGAGTTAGCGCAACATTTACGGGGTTTCCAAACCCATGTTAATCTCATCCCCTACAATCCCATTTCTGAGGTCGATTATCAACGCCCCAGCAAGGAGCGAATTGAACAGTTTATGCAGGAGTTAAAGCGTCATAATATCGCCGTCAGTGTGCGTTATTCCCGAGGATTAGAAGCCGATGCCGCTTGTGGTCAATTGCGAGCAAGTCGGGCTGGTGCTTGAGGGGGTTAATCTAGGGGTGGGTTCAGTCCAGAAATTCTCACGGATTAAGGATTCATGCTGCAATCTCCTAGACTAAAAGCTTATGTCACTTATAGTCTGTAGAAAACGGCTAAAAATATAGTCTAAGATTGTCCGCGTGAGCAAAAAAGACATAAAAAAACGCTTTGGATTAGCAATTAAACACCGTCGCCAAGAACTAGAACTCTCTCAAGAAGAACTTGCATTCCGGTCGGGTCTTCATAGAACCTATATATCAGATATTGAAAGAGGTTTTCGCAACCCTTCCTTAGAGAATATTCAAAAGTTGGCATTTGCTCTGAACATATCAATGTCTGATTTATTTGCAAACTATGGTGTTGAGAGTGACGAATAGGACTGATCCATTGCAGTGGTTTAGCACTAGATCAGGTCAGAACGTAGCAACTAATAGTATAAAGGTTTACCAAGATTTATCTCGACAAATTATAAATCATATTAATAAAGGCATTTCGATTCCTGATGTTCTTTTGCAAATTGAACACCTTGTTAAAGAAGAATGTCAAAAACAATACAAATTAAACCCAACAGTGGGTTCACTGAATAATTCAAAAGGTCGATGGAACGAGCTTATTACTACAAGTTTACTGTCAAAAATAGTGGTAGAAACCAATAGTATAAGTCAACAAAATGGTCGATCTATGGTGGTATTCTCGCTCCCTAAAGCAGACACCTATCAAAAAATACCATCTGTTTTTTTGACTTTATTTAAAAAAACAGAATTGCAAAAACTTCAAACACAAAATATATTTTTTTCTAGCCCTGATTACATTATTGCCTTTTTGAATCATGATCCAACACAGTTTAGGGATATACAAAATCTTCTAACTCAACAATCTTATGATCCCAATTCGTTCAATATGTTTAATTATTTTAAAGGCTCTCTTGAGTTTCAGCAAGTTCGAGCCATCATTTCATTAAAAACATCAAATCGTCCAGACAGAAGATATCAGCCTTTATTTGAAGCAGCAATGATTAAAGCAATCAAGTGTTATTTACAGGTAAACTGGCAATATTATATGGTTTGTAGTGAGATAACTTTATCAGATCACAAAATGTTTCAAGAAGCGATCGCACCTCATTCTATTATAACCCAAAAGGAGGAGTTGTTAGTAGATGGGACTTACACCTATAACAAAAAAGCAGATTTAGTTAGATTAGTAAACTCAGTTTTTATGGGATAAAAACTAGGCTTACGCAAGAGATAAAGGCAGTTCTAACTGATATACAGAATCTTGTTCAGTATTCCATAACTGGATTGGATGGCTGAGAAAAGTCATAATACTATTTGCAATCCCTTTAGAAGCCAAGTATGGGACACCATTTCCTATGACTTTAAACATATCAGTTAATGACATTTGCTCTGGTAGGCAAAAGTTTTTAGGCAGAGACTGTATTGCTAAAGCTTCAGCAGCAGATAAACGACGTGCTTTGTAAGGGTGTAAGTGAACTTCATTATTGCCATAGCAAGCGGTTGGTGAATAGCGCCATCGATGAAGACGCTTGTAGGATTTTCTTGAATCATCTCCCTCCGCAATGGACAAAAATTTCTGTAAACCGGCTCTAGGTTTAAAATAGTTTTGAGCATTAGGATGATGGTTAACATTATTTTGATTGAACCAATATTCAACGGTCAGTTCTTCAATAATTTCATCAGGACAGGGAATTACAGAATTTTCTCCAAAGGGTTCATTAGAAGGCCAAGGCAGAGAAAAGACTTGCTCTTTAGGGTAAATTATGGATAAGTTCCAAGGAAAGTAAATCGATGGGATAGAATCTTTTTTAAAATAACCCGACCATCCTAGGCCATTCATAAGTTTTTTAGAAAAGCCAATTAATATGATTCTTTCTCTATTTTGGGGTACTCCATATCCCATGGCATTAATAAGATGCTCGGTTAAAATATATCCGAATTCATTGAGTTGAGCTTTAAGTTGCTCAAAAAAAAGTCGATGTTTTTGGGTCTTATATAATCCTTTAACATTTTCAAAAACAAAAAAATCTGGTTGATGTTGACCAATTAATTCAACATAAGAAGATGACAACTTACCTTGATCTCCATATTTACCTCTATTTTTGCCTCCAACGGAAAAATCAGGGCAAGGTGGCCCCCCAATAAAACCGACGAAATCACTAGATTTTCGAGCATCTTGGATCAGATACCAAAGGTTTAAAGCTGATTCCCCTTCCAGAAGATATTCAATATTTCCCTCTTCTGCCGTAGAATATCCATATTCTGGGGGAGAATAACCCATTAAGGTTCTAGAGTAACGATAAGCGTTAAGATAGGAAGGATTAATTTCATTGACATAAACTATCTCAAATCCAGTATCTTCAAAGCCTAGATCAAGAAATCCACAACCTGCAAAAAAGGAAAATATTTTGATATTGTTAATCATAATTAATGATGGAAATTGTTGCAATCCGTATAAAACTAATTCCCCTCCGAAAATACCGCTTGAAAGGCTTGTAACTTCAAATCAACCCCCGTAATTGCCCCCCCAACAACCACAGAATAAGCCCCTAAATCTAACGCTTTTTTCGCCATTTCTGGCGTGGCAATTCCCCCCTCACAAATTACAGGGATCTCAAATTCTTTGACCATTTGTTGTAACAAATCCCACCCCGGAGGGTCACAATCTTGGGTCTTTTCGGTGTAACCGTATAGTGTCGTACCCACTATATCTACACCAGCCTCAATGGCCATTCTAGCACTCTCTAAATCGTCCACATCCGCCATGACTAATTTTCCTAAGTCTTGGTGAATTTTAGAGATTAAATCTAGGACTTTTTCTGAATTAGGTCGAAGTCTGGAAGTGGCATCAATAGCGATAATATCCGCCCCCGCTTCCCCAATGGCGATCGCATCTTCAAAACGCGGCGTAATATACACCGAATAACCGGGGATTTGCTGTTTCCACAGTCCAATGATCGGGACGGTTGGCAATTGTTCCCGCACGGCTTTAACATGAGATGGGGTGTCAATTCTCACCCCCACTGCACCCCGCAAAATAGCCGCTTTCGCTAGGGCAGTAATGACGATAGGACTATGTAAGGGAGAGTCTACTGGAGCTTGGCAAGAAACAATGAGTTTGTGCTTTAATGTGTCTAACATTAGGAATCAAGGGTTGGGTTAAAATCAGCGTTGTTTAAATGAGATTCAAGATATTTAATTCGCTTTTCTTGGCTCTCAATTTTCGTTTTAGCCTCTAGAAATTGTTCTTGAATTTCCTTATTTTCGCGCTTTTGCCGAGCGATTTGGGTATTTTTCGCAAATAGGGTGGGAATGGCACAAATTAAGCCAATTATCACCCCACTCGCTAGGGTAATGACTAATAGCAGAGCGAGGGGGGTTTCTCCTTCCCATGTGATAAAATTAATCGCCACATAGTCGGGATTTTGTAGCACAAAAATTAAGGTAAGGGAGGCAATAATAAAGCCAACAATCAGTAAAGCATGAACTTGTCTCTGCATGGTGCATTATTCCTCCTTGATGGTTTCAGAATCTATATTTTCTGAATTTTCTTCAGCAATTATATCATTTTCAGGGGTGGATAATTCACTAGGTTCTGCTTCGTTATTTCGCAAGAGTTGGGTCATAAATTGGGCTGTGTCTTTTAATCGTTCTGCGGCCTGTCGGGTTTTGTCCCTAGTCGCGTCTAAGGTCGCCTCTATTTCTTGTTGAGTTTTTTGGTAATCTTCTTGTAAAAACTGCATCGCCTGTTCAAATTGCTGCCCTAATCCATCTTGATATTTTTCCGCTTTATCTAAGGCGGCTTGCAAGACCAGTATACGCTGATCTCCGACGCTGGAAATACCCAGAGGAGATAGGATGTAGACCCCTTCAAATAGCGCGCCTTTCCAGCCTTCTTTAACAAATAAATAGCCTTGAATTTTTCCTGTGTTTCGCTGGAAAACAAAATCAACCAGTTTCCCAATTTTGTTTCCTTCATTACTCCATAGTTCATGACCAATAATTAAAGAAAACTTCCCCGGCTTCTGCTTGCTTTTCTCACTACTATCAACTAAAATACTGTCTTCGCCAATGGTTTGAACCTGTGACCAAGAAATATATTTTTTCTGCTGATTTAAAAAGCCGTGTCTACAGATTAAACCTTCCACTACATGACCTTGGGGGTCAATCCAAAACTGATCAACTGTGCCAAGTTTGGCGGTGGTGTTTCGATCTAAAATCAGTCGCTCAATGATTTTACTTTGCTGTATAATTGTTTGAGGGTTATTCATGATTTTTTTCTAATGTTCCCTAATTAAATGAACGAACTAAACTAACTAGATTTTTTAAATAATTCACTAGGAGTTAATGACAAGGAGTTAATGACAAATTATGCACCGTATTGCTGCTACACCCGGAGGATGGAGTCCTGATACTGAGGGGGTTATTCTGATTGAACAAACCCCTGCCCCTATTATATTCCTTTCGGCCGCAGATACGGATATTCAAACGTTGGGGGCGGCGGTTTCTCATTTACCTGTGGGTTTTCCCGCAATCCGCGCTGTGAATATACTGCAATTACAGCAACAATTGAGTATTGATCACTACGGGGAACAGGTGTTAAGTCAGGCGAAAGTGATCATTTTGCGCTTGTTAGGTGGACAATCCTATTGGTCTTATGGTTTGGAGGTGGTGGAAGATTGGGTCGAGAGGGAGAGGATTGATTTATGGTTAATTCCGGGGGATGATCGTCCTGATCCGGAGTTAATGAGTCATTCTACTATATCTTTGGCGGCTGTTAATAAACTTTGGAGCTATTTGTTAGCAGGTGGGGTGGATAATTTTGTCCAAGGTTTACAGTTTGTGGGGGATGTTTCTCTCGGAACAAATTATAATCCTTGTCCTCCGCAACGGGTTGAAAATGTGGGGGTATATGCTCCTATTTCTGCTAATAATCATTTACCGAAGGTGGGAATTTTATTCTATCGCTCTCACTATTTAGCGGGGAATCTTGCTCCTATTGATGGACTCATTCAGACTTTATCTAAACTGGAGTTATGTCCGGTGGCTGTGTTTGTTTCGTCGCTGCGGGATGAGTCGTTACATGGGGAATTGTTAGCCTATTTGTCTGGGATTCAATTGTTGCTGAATACTACTAGCTTTTCTTTGGCTAAAATGGGAGAAGAGGGACAGTTAGGATTATGGAAGTGCTTAAATGTTCCGGTGATGCAGGTGATTTTAAGTGGGGGAACAGAGGCACAATGGGAACAAAGTGATCAGGGATTAACGCCTCGGGATGTGGCGATGAATGTGGCACTGCCGGAGGTGGATGGACGGGTGATTACTCGGGCGATTTCTTTTAAGTCTGTGGCTAGCTGGAATGCTGATTTAGAAACGGATGTAGTGGTTTATCAGCCTCGGTGCGATCGCCTGCAATTTGTCGCCAACTGTGCCAAACGTTGGGTAGACTTGAAACAAACCCCTCCCCAAGACCGCAAAATTGCCCTTATTTTAGCCAATTATCCCAACAAAGATGGTCGGATTGCCAATGGGGTAGGGTTAGATACTCCAGCCAGTTGTGTGGGCATTTTAAGGGCATTACAGGACGCTGGTTATGATCTGGGGTGTAATCTTTCAGAATCTAATCTCTCAGAATCTAATTTATTACCAACTTCTGGGGATGATCTCATTCATAAATTAGTTTCTTATAGCACAAACGACATCGAAAGTCAAGGGTTAAGACCTGTTCAACAAACCCTTTCTCAGGAGATTTATCGGGCTTATTTTGCCACTTTACCCCCATCAATACAAGCCGCAATTATCGAACGATGGGGTACAATTCCTGATAGTGATTTTTCCCTGCCGGGTATCCAATGGGGCAAAATTTTTGTCGGAATTCAACCCTCCCGAGGGTATGATTTAGACCCCAGTTTAAATTACCACGCCCCAGATTTAGAACCGACTCATCACTATTTAGCCTATTATTTTTGGCTGCGGGAAGTGTTTAAATCTCAGGCGATTGTTCATGTGGGGAAACATGGAAATTTAGAGTGGCTCCCGGGGAAAAGTCTCGCTCTAGCTGAGACTTGTTATCCTGAAATTGCCCTAGGAACAATTCCGAATCTTTACCCTTTTATTGTGAATGATCCGGGGGAAGGTTCACAAGCTAAACGACGGGGACAAGCGATTATTTTAGACCATTTAACTCCTCCCCTCACTCGGGCAGAATTATATGGTGCATTACAACAATTGGAGGCTTTAATTGATGAATATTACGAAGCTCAAACCTTAGATCCTTCGCGCTTGAATTTAATTGGCGATCGCATTACCCAATTAGTCCAACAGGAAAATCTGGCGCAAGACTTGGGAGTTGGGGACTTCAGCCCCAGCCATTTAGCCCAATTTCTCACCCTGGCCGATGGCTACCTCTGCGAGTTAAAAGAAGCCCAAATCCGCGACGGACTGCACATTTTTGGACAATGCCCCCAAGGGGAACAACTGCGGGATTTAATCATTTCCATTGCCCGACATTCTAGCTTCGGTCGCACTGGATTAATCCCTGCCCTCGCCCAAGATTTGGGTTATGATTTTGACCCCTTCGCCGTTGAACCCACCGTAATTATACACCATGCTAAAGGTAGCACCAAAGCGGGTAAAATAGTAGAAGAATTGGAACAAAAAGCCATTTTCTTAGTCGAGGAAATGATGAATAACCCTCAGCTCAAATTCTCGGACTGGGTAGGTCAAAAAACCCAAGAGGAACTCAACTGGATTCGAGGATTTCTTTACCCCAGTTTAAAAGAAACCGAGCAAGAAATTCAGAACTTACTCGCCGGATTAAACGGCGAATATATCCCCAGTGGGGCATCGGGCGCACCCACCCGAGGACGGCCAGAAGTATTACCCACTGGGCGTAATTTTTACTCCGTTGATATTCGCAGCATTCCCACCGAAACCGCTTGGGATATAGGGCGAAAAGCGGCCGAATTAGTCGTTGAGCGTTACACCCAAGAAAATGGGGAATATCCCCAATCTTTAGCCCTTTCTGTGTGGGGAACATCCACCATGAGAACAGGGGGAGATGATATTGCTCAAGTGTTAGCCTTGTTAGGAGTGCGTCCGGTGTGGGATGGATTATCCCGTCGGGTGGTAGACTTTGAAATCCTGCCCCTTTCGGTGTTAAATCGCCCCCGGGTAGATGTCACGTTACGGATTTCTGGCTTTTTCCGGGATGCCTTCCCTAACCTGATTGATCTGGTTTATCATGCGATCGCCGCCGTTGCCAACCTGTCCGAATCTCCCAGCGACAATCCCCTAGCCCATCAGGTGCAGCAGGAAACCCACTTTTGGCAAGAAAAGGGCTTAGAACTCGAAAAAGCTCAAACTCGTGCCTTACATCGCATTTTCGGGTCAAAACCGGGAGCCTATGGGGCTGGATTGCAGGGGTTAATTGAATCCCAAAACTGGAGTAGTGACGAAGACCTAGCCCGGGCTTATTTAAACTGGAGTAGTTACGCTTATTCTCCCCAAAAACTCGGCGATTCTGCCCCAGAAGCCTTTGAAAAACGACTGGCTAACTTACAGATTGTTCTCCACAATCAAGACAATCGAGAACATGATTTATTAGACTCCGATGATTACTACCAATTCCAAGGGGGATTAACGGCCGCTGTGCGAGCCATTACCGGGCAAAATCCTACAACATATTTCGGAGATAATTCCCTGCCCAGTCATCCAAAAATTCGCCATTTAAAAGAAGAAATTGCCCGAGTTTACCGTTCCCGAGTGGTCAATCCTAAATGGATAGCGGGAGTTATGCGTCATGGCTATAAAGGTGCTTTTGAAATGGCGGCAACAGTAGATTATTTATTTGCCTATGATGCCACAGCCCAATGTGTAGAAGATTTTATGTATGAAGGGGTGGCTAATGCTTATTTATTAGAGGAAAAAGTCCAGGCTTTTATTCAGTCTAAAAATCCTTGGGCTTTACGGGATATGGCTGAACGTTTACTAGAAGCCAATCAACGGGGATTGTGGCAATCGGCACCAGGAGAAATCTTGGAACAGTTGAAACTTTTGGCTAATCAAGCAGAGGGAGCGATTGAGTCTAATTTAGGCTCACGGTTTGAGTGAGGGGGAATTAAGTATTGAGCATTGATAATTAACAATTGATAATTGATAATTGTTCCCTATTTCCTACTCCCTAGAAGAGGGGACACCATTCATCATACAGGGTTGTAATTGAGTGTCAATTTTGCGAATATGATTAATAAACCAATCTAGTAGATTTTCGTTGACTTTTAAAACAACTAGGAGACTAGGTTCATTATGTTTTAACTCGACTTGAATTTCCCGTAAGTTTTGGATAAACTTTTGATGAGCATTCTTATTTTGAGACGCTACAGGACAGCGATAACGGTGCATACATTCTTCCTCAAACCCAAAATGCTCGTTCACATAAACTTCCAAAAAAGAGACAATCTTTTGTACTTCTGCCTTGCCCTGATTATTGCGCAATG
The DNA here is from genome assembly GCF_026130165.1 of Spirulina subsalsa FACHB-351. Classification (GTDB taxonomy): domain Bacteria; phylum Cyanobacteriota; class Cyanobacteriia; order Cyanobacteriales; family Spirulinaceae; genus Spirulina_A; species Spirulina_A subsalsa_A. Next base: position 25,249 of record NZ_JAIHOM010000044.1, read on the forward strand.
CTTGCACTAATAAATCCATTTGATCAATCAACTGCTTGTGTTGCTGATCAATTTCGGGAATTCCGATCTTCATTGAATCATTCCAAGCTGGCATAAGTGTCTCGTTTGATTAGAAGGGGTATTAAGGCAATCATAAAAATTTCATTCTGTCTTGTGTCAAAACTACAGAAAATTTTAATATATTTGGCGTAATCTGATATTAGTTATATGGCGATTTAACTTTATTTAAATAAAGTTAATATAAATCTTGGAATAGTCGCGGTAAAATAATAGCGCTTCAGTCCAAAAATGGTATGAAAACTCGCCAATTGATTCCTTCTCGTTCACTGTATCAAGGGTGAAAAAGTGCGAGTTGACCCGAACTGTAGCGTTAATTAACCGGATCAGGATAAAAGCTATGACCATTGCCAATAATATCACCGAATTAGTGGGGAAAACGCCCCTCGTGCGCTTAAATCGGATTCCCCAAGCGGAGGGTTGTGTGGCGGAAATTGTGGTGAAATTAGAGGGGATGAACCCCACAGCCTCAGTGAAAGATCGGATCAGTGTGAGTATGATTGAAGCGGCGGAACAAGAGGGATTAATAAAAGCTGGGGAGACGATCCTAGTTGAACCGACTTCTGGCAATACTGGTATTGGTTTAGCAATGGTGGCGGCGGCGAAAGGATATGGTTTAATCCTCACCATGCCGGAAACCATGAGTTTGGAGCGACGAGCGATGTTACAAGCTTATGGCGCTCAGTTGGAATTGACTCCGGGGGGAGAAGGGATGAAAGGAGCCATTCGACGAGCGCAGGAAATTGTTGATACGGTGAGTCATGCTTATATGTTGCAGCAGTTTAATAATGCGGCCAATCCCAAAATTCACGCAGAAACGACGGCTGAGGAGATTTGGCAGGATACTGAGGGCAAGGTAGATTTCATTGTGGCAGGTGTGGGAACTGGGGGGACAATTACTGGAACGGCAAAGGTTTTGAAGGAACGGAAACCGGAGTTAAAGGCGATCGCAGTAGAACCTACTAATAGTCCGGTTCTCTCCGGTGGAAACCCTGGCCCCCATAAGATTCAGGGAATTGGTGCCGGATTTGTTCCCCCGGTTTTACAGACAGAATTACTTGATGAGGTGATTCCGGTTTCGGATGATGAGGCGATCGCCTATAGTCGTCGTTTAGCGCGGGAAGAAGGATTACTTTCGGGAATTTCCAGTGGTGCGGCCCTCTGTGCAGCCATCCAACTCGCAAAACGGCCAGAAAATGCAGGCCAGTTAATTGTTATGATTCAGCCCAGTTTCGGAGAACGCTATTTAAGCACACCTTTATTCAAGGATTTACCCACCCCGGAAGTAGTGGAGCTTACAGACTAGGCACTAGGTAGGGTTTGCTGAATAACTTCGGGAGTCGGGAGAGGGGGAGCAGGGGAGCAGGGGAGCAGGGGAGCCGGGTGTAATGTCATTGACTAACTTTGACTAACTTTAGCCAGAAACCGGGTTGCATTCATTGTCTAGTTTTCTCGATACACCCTAGCAAAAACCCGGTTTCTCATGTCAATTCCCTATTCCCTATTCCCTACTCTCAACTCAGAAATCCAAGCAGGAGGGGGAGCTTCATAGGTCAGATGTTCACCCGTTTGGGGATGAAAGAAGCTCAAACGGTGGGCGTGCAAGTAATAGCCCCCATCTCCCGGTACGGCATAAGTCGCGGTTTCTGGGTTAAGGGTTAAGTTTAAGCCCCCTCCGGGTTGATACAAGGGATCTCCTAGTAAGGGATGACCTACGGCGGCTAAATGAATCCGGATTTGATGGGGGCGACCCGTGGGAATGATTACCCCTAAAAGCACCCCTGTTTCTTGTTTTCCCAAGTATTGCACCCGACTTTCTGCCCTCATTCCCTCTGTTGTGGCCGCGTAGACGGTGCCGAGGGTGGGGTGGGGAATTTTGCCAATGGGGTGGGTAATAGTGAGGGAGTCCCCGTGGGTCCAATCCGGCACAAGGGCGCGGTATTCTTTGACCATCTCCCCTTGTCGCAGTTGACGGCTGAGGATTTGCCTGCCTTGGGGGGTTCTCGCCCAGAGTATCACCCCCGATGTACCCCGTCCTAAACGATGGATGGGGGCAATGTCGGGGTATTGTTGCTGAAGTTGAAACCAGAGGGTTTGTTCTAAAAAACCAGCGCCGGGGAGGACGGGTAAACCGGAGGGTTTCACGACGACGAGAAAATCTGGGTCGGTGGCCAGGAGGGTAAAGTTGAGGGGGGCAGGGGGTTCTACCCAAGGGGGGCGGTGGTAGGTGAGGATTTGACCGGGTTTTAAGCGGGTGTGGGGGGTGGTGGGGTGGTCATTGAGGCGGATTTGTCCTTGGGTAATGCGATCGCCCCAAACCTCCCGACTAGAATGGCGATAGAGTTGGCTATAGTAGTCTAACACCGACCATCCCCCATACTCAGGTCGGACAATATCTCGATAAACCCAACCGCGATTTAAGGTCATTCCCTTAACCGTGAACAATTAATAACTATTGAGCAATTTGTAGGTTGGGTGAAGCGACAGCACAACCCAACAAAGCAATTAATAATTAATAATTGATAATTGTTTCGCGATCACGATTCCTCATCCAAACCCGCGCCATATTGCCACCCATCCCGCCAGCGATGATAATAGTATTGCCATTGGGGGGATAAATGTTTAACCCAAGGTTCTAGGGGCAAACTGAGATGATACAAAACCGTATAAAGAGCCAGATTAATATAGTGAAATAACCAATCGAGCAATAATCCTAAACCCACTTGGGGTAAAAGAGGCAACACCAACTTAGGATTAACACGTGGTAAAGTTTTCGCCAGTCCAGAAAAGCGGACAACATCCTGTAAAAATGGCTTTAAAACCTCTTCTCCTAATTCATCCATCACCTGAAAAACACCTGTTAATAACCCATTAATTTGGTTAGGGTCAATTTTTTGAGCCATAGAAACGCTCATGGTTCTTTGAAACAACCATGTCACCATAATATTAGGCTGATAGGGTTGTAGGAGTGCCAAGGATTTTTGATCCAGGAAATCGGCGTTTAAGGCTTCTTCTATGCCCAAAGTCAGCCGTTTAAGATGACGCACCATCGAGCCGAACCCGCCAAAACTCACCGGAGATTGTGCGCCGCTACTATCTCCCACGGGGAGAATTCTCGACCAAGGAAATTGAACCGGACTGTTGCGATAAGCGGGGAAAAAACCGAACAAAAAGCGTTTAAATTCTAGTTGGGAAAGTTCAATATTTTGATATTGGGGGAGGAGTCTTAAATATTCCTCCATCATAAATTCTAGGCTAAACCGCTCAGGATCTGCATCTAAATAGGTAAATAAATAAGTGGTGCGTCCATCTCTAGCGGGAAAGGCTTCCCAAAAGTATTGACATTGATGGTCTATGGGGGTAAAAGACGCGATGAGATCCCCAGTTGTATTGTCAGAATATCCTGTGGCACAACTCCCCACAACTAAACAAATTCCTTGGGGTTTTTCCCCTTGTCTGGCTTGTTGAACAATGGGAGAAAAGTGTCCCATTGCATCGAGTAACAAACGGGTCGAAAGGGTTGTTTCTCCTGTGTCTAAAACGACTCCATCTGGATGAACTGTTACCCCTTTTAAAGCGGTATTTTCTAACAAAGTCCCACCAGAAGCTAAGAATTTTTGCTTCAGTGTTTCGAGCAGATAAACTGGATCTACACCAATATTGAGGACATTATTCACCCAGATTTCAACGCCTTGGTGAAAGGTGACGCGGGTAGGATTGTATTCACTGGCGATCGCCTTTTCTAACTCCTCCTCGCTCAACAGTCCGATTTCTCGGAACTTCGCCAATTCCTGACGGGAAATATTCCACTCCTGATCCCGACCTCGCAATTTCCCCCGTTCCAATAATGCTACCCGAAACCCTCTTTGTTGGAGGGAGGTCGCGATTAAGATCCCCAAAGTTCCCCCACTCACCACCACATCCCAAGGGCTTTTCCCTAAGTTTTGTGAACTTTCCTTGACAAATTCCGAAAACTTAGTTTCTTCGGTGCGTAATTGCTGCCAAATTCGATCCGCTTGACGAAGACGTTGTAACACTGGATCGGGATGTTGGCCTAAAATTTGTTCGGTTAGGGATACCATAATAGGGTAATACAACAATCAGGAAGCTAACAGGATGATCTCCTATTCCCAAGGTAAATCAATAAAGAAAATTGTACCTGTTTCATGGGAAGATTCAAAACGAATAGTTCCCCCATGACCTTCAATAATTGATTTAGCAATTGCTGTCCCTAATCCTGTCCCTCCTTTTTTTCCGTGGGTGACAAAGGACTCAAAAAAGGTTTCTCGAATGGATTCAGGAATACCGGGGCCATTATCTTGAATTTGGATTTGTATCCCCGTGGAAGTTTCTAAAGTTTTAATCACCACTTGCCCCCCACGATGACAAAAAGATTCAACGGCATTAATGACTAAATTTTGAATCACACGCAACAGCTTATTTTCATCAGCTTTAATCACTAAATAGGCTTCACTGTGAATTGCAAACTGTATATTTTGTTGGGTTAAATAAACTCGATTCAGTTTCTCAAATCGTTCTAACATCCGCAAAAGATTCACCGGACGTTTTTCTAAAACAGCACTCCCTCGGGCAAATTCTAACAACTCTTCGGCCATTGCTGTCATGCGCTCGGCTTGAGCTTGAATCAAATCACACCATTCCAAGGTTTCGTCGTCTTCATGGATTTCTCGAATCATCCCACTGGATAAATGAATCCCACTCAATGGACTTTTAAAATCATGAATGATGGTGTTAACCATTTCCCCCATTAGTACCATTTTTTCTTTATGGGCGAGGTGTTTGACATATTCTTCTGTGGTGACGCGCAGTCGATGAATCACATAACGGAATAATTTTAAGACTACCCCACTTTTCGTATTATTGAGTAATTCCATGAGTATACTGCGGGGGATTTTGGCTAAAATCGCCTCTTCTTGAATGACGGCCTGGGCGCTACGAGGTTGTCCGTCTAAGATACCAAATTCACCAAAAAACTCGTTAGGAATTGCTCTCGCAACGATTTGATAATGACCGTTTTGGGTGTGTTTACGAAACAGAACTGTTCCTTCTAAGACTAAGTAGAGAAAATCGGGAATTTCTCCTTCTTCAAAGATGGTGGCGGGATTTTTAAAATGCTCAATAATGGCAATTTGACAAAGTTCATGGGCTTGTTCAGGTTCAAAGAATGAAATAAATTGGTGGGATTGAATATCCATGAGTCCTGTCCGCAGGAGTATGGTCAAAAGTGGAGTAACCTAAGTGAATTGGGTTTCTTCCTCAAAGTGTAAAGTCACAAGGGGGCGAAAAGGAGAAAAGTGTATGAAAGGTTTATATTTGGGGCTTGATTTCGGCACGTCGGGAGCCAGAAGCTGTTTAATTGACGCGACGGGGGCAATTGCTCATCAAACTCACATCACTTTCTCCGGTGAAGATGCACTTCCCAAACTCTGGCAGACAACCCTGATTGCACTACTGGCAGAGATTCCTCGGAATTGGTGTCCAGAGATTCGGGCGATCGCACTGAACGGCACATCGGCGACGGTGCTACTCTGTGATGCCCAAGGTACACCCATTACAGAGCCTTTATTATACAATGATCCGCGAGCCAAAGGGGAAGTTGAGGCGGTGGGAGAACTGTTACCCCATTGTCCCGTTGTCCATAGTGCTACATCCAGTTTAGCTAAGTTGCTCTGGTGGCAAAAACAGCCCTATTTTGCCCAAGCGGCCTATTTTCTCCACCAAGCAGACTGGTTAGCTTTTTTACTCCACGGCAAACTGGGAATTAGTGATTATCACAACGCGCTTAAATTGGGTTATGACGTGGTAAATCTCGCCTATCCCCCCGTTTTATCCTCTTCTCGTTGGGGGGCGCTCTTGCCCCGGATTGTGGCTCCTGGTAGCTCTGTAGGGCTAATTCTGGGGAAGTGGTGCGATCGCTTTTCTTTTTCCCCAGACTGTCAAATCTGTGCCGGAACAACAGATAGTATAGCTGCATTTCTGGCCAGTGGGGCGACTGGACCCGGTGAGGCCGTAACCTCCCTCGGGTCTACCCTCGTGTTAAAGCTGCTCAGTTCTCAGAAAGTTGATCAAGCGGCATCGGGTGTCTATTCCCATCGTTTAGGCTCTCTGTGGCTCACAGGAGGCGCGTCTAACACCGGGGGGGCGGTTTTGGCTCATTTTTTCTCTCCCGAGGAGTTAAGCCGCCTCAGCGAGCAAATTAACCCCCATCAGACCAGCCCTCTGTCTTACTACCCCTTGTTAACAAAAGGCGATCGCTTTCCCCGCAATGACCCCAATTTATCCCCCCAACTCAGTCCCCGTCCTGATGATCCGGTCGCCTTCCTCCACGGCTTACTGGAAAGCATGGCGCGCCTTGAAGCCGAAGGCTACCAACGCTTACAGGAACTGGGGGCAACGCCCCTCACCCAAGTCTATACGGCCGGAGGGGGAGCAAAAAACCCCCAATGGACAACGATTCGACAGCGCTATCTCTGCGTTCCCGTCCAGTCTTCCCCCCAAACAGAAGCCGCCTATGGCACGGCTCAATTAGCTTATCAAAACATGGCGCGGGACAACCTCACCCCTAAATAGGGTCTACTAAATAAGGCTCTAATCCGAAGAATAGGGAATAGGGAATAGGGAATAGGGAATAGGGAATCGGAAATAATTATCAATTGTCAATTATCAATTATCAATTCCCCTGCTCCCCTGCTCCCTAGCCCCACGAGTAGAGTTATTCAGCAAGCCCTAAATAAGACAAAGCCTCCAACCTCACAAAAATTTGCTCGGTTGGAGCTTTTTATCATCATTATACAAGAGCCAGACTCCGAGAGTCGCTCTACTTACGAATCAGAACTATTGCTGGTTTCAGCATCATTTTGTCCATTGCTAGCGTTATTGCGACTAGAGAAACGCTGATTTCTTGAAGAAGAACGATAGGAGTGTTTCCGAAACTGTCGAGCGTAAGACTGATTTCGAGAGGCTTTCTCTTTTTTCAAGTTGCGACGTTTAGCCAAAATACATTACTCCATTAACACAACAAATAGCTTCTGGTGAGTCTATTTCTAGTTCAATGACCCCCAGAAGCGTTAAGCCATTTCACTGACGGGCTGATTTAGTAGCGACTCCGCTTCTGAAAATTCCGTCCTCCCCCTTTGTTATTATTTTCCCGAGGGCGCGCTTGATTCACTTTAAGCTCTCGTCCCATCCATTGGGCACCATCCAAGTCCTCAATGGCTTTAGCTTCTTCAGCTTCCGTTTCCATTTCCACAAACCCGAACCCGCGCAGGGTTCCAGTCTCATGGTTTACAGGCAGATAAACCCGTTTAACCGTGCCATATTCCGTGAAAACTTCCGTTAAATCCTCAGAAGTAACTTTGTAATCAAGATTACCAACATAAATTGACATGGGGTGTTGTCCTCAACCGGTACAAGTACAAAAGAACCAAGATTTCGGAAAACAGACTGTCAATATCTTACGGACAAAACCAAGCAATACTGAAAACAAACCTTGTTACCGATCTTTCTTCATTCTTCAGATAGATTCTAACACTTTCTGCTCTGGGTGGTGTCGTTTTCTAGATAAGTTTTTTTCTGCTTAAGATTTGCTCACTGATTGCCCTCACCTTCAGCCTGTATTGTTCAGCCTGCACTGAAGTTCTCCCCCGTTAACCCTACGGGATTCCCCACCCGCTAACCCTTCGGGCATAACGGGCGACCCCGGCTAACTTTAGGTTGGTGCTGGGTGGATTGGGCGCTAAAGTGCAACTACGAACCCGTTATGGTCGCAGCACCCTCGCCGCCGTTTTTGGGTGGTTCACAATACCCCTGTGAGGTGTTGAATTAATTGGGGGGCTTGAATAACCCCTTCAATGCGGTCGATGGGTTGGCCATTTTTGAATAAAACTAAGGTAGGTAACGCTTGAATGCCGTATTGTGAGGAAAGCCGGGGATATTTATCGCTGTCGATCTTGACCACTTGTAGGCGATCGCCTAATTGTTGACTCACCTGCTCTAAAATCGGAGCCATCATCTGGCATGGGCCGCACCAAGTCGCGTAGAAATCCACCAGCACGGGTTTATCTGTAGTGGCCAAAAGTTCGGCAAAACTGGCGAATTGTTTTTTAACAGCCATAGCAGAGATCGGGAGAGGAGAAATTGGCAGACACTCCCATCATAGCGAAAAAAACGAGAGATTGCCCCCACACTTGACAAACCTCAGATTTTGCCCGCAAATAAACAGAAGGCAAACGACCGCAATAGACTCATGACCCCTAAACTCCCCCAACAACGGTGGATTATTGCCCCTGCTCAACCAGAAGCCGTTGCTGAAGTGGTGCAAAATACCGGACTTTCTCCCGTTTTGGCTCAAGTGCTGCTCAATCGGGGAATTACCACCCCCCACGCGGCTCAAGTTTATATGGAGCCGGAGTCGGAGTCATTGCCGCCTCCCTTAGAAGAATTCCCCGACCTCCAGAAAAGTGTAGATTTGTTGATCAATGCCATTGAAGAGGGGGAGAAAATCGCCATTTGTGGAGATTACGATGCCGATGGCATGACTAGCACGGCCTTGTTAATTCGGGCGTTGCGTCATTTGGGGGCTGATGTAGACTATGCCATTCCCAGCCGGATGAAAGACGGTTATGGCATCAATAAACGCATTGTCAAGGAGTTTGCCGAGCAGGGGGTGGGGTTGATTCTGACGGTGGATAATGGGATTGCGGCCTATGATGCGATCGCCCTAGCCGTAGAATTAGGCCTCAGTGTCATTATCACCGACCACCACGACCTCCCCCCCAAACTTCCCCCGGCCGATGCCATTCTCAACCCCAAACTCATCCCAGAAGATTCCCCCTATTGCGGATTAGCTGGGGTCGGTGTCGCCTATATTTTAGCCGTCACCCTCGCCCAACAACTGGGCCACCCTAAAGGCCTCATTGATCCCCTTCTCGAACTCTTCACCCTCGGAACAATTGCCGACCTTGCCCCCTTAGTGGGGGTCAATCGTCGCTGGCTTAAACGGGGCTTAAAACGGCTTCCCAAGTCCAATTTAGAAGGGATTAAAGCCCTGATGCAGGTGGCTGGAGTGGGGAACGAAAATAAACCCATGCCGCCGGATGCCATTGGTTTTCGTCTCGGGCCCAGGATTAACGCCGTCGGTCGTATTGGCGACCCACAAATTGTCATTGAACTGTTAACCACCGATGACCCCGGTATTGCCTTAGAACGGGCGATGTATTGCGAACAACGCAATCAAGAACGACAAGATATGTGTACTCAAATTGAGTTAGAAGCCCTTGAGAAAATCGAAAATGAACCCATTCTCTGGCAAAACGACCGGGTTTTAGTCATTTTTCAACCCCATTGGCATCATGGGGTAATTGGAATTGTAGCCTCTCGTTTAGTGGAACGGTACGGAGTTCCCGTGTTTATTTGCACCTCAGAAGATGATGGCTCGATTATTCGCGGTTCCGCCCGAGGGATTCCTGAGTTTCATGTCTCCCAAGCGTTAAATTATTGTGATGATGTCTTAGAAAAACATGGCGGACACAAAGCGGCGGGAGGATTTAGTCTTAAAGCGGAAGCCTTGGCCGCCTTTAAAACCCGTTTGAGCGAATTTGCTCACCAATGTTTAGATCCCCATCATCTTAAACCTTTAGTTGAAATTGATGTAGAGGTCAGTTTTAGTCAATTACAAAGCTTTTTATATCAACAAATTGAGGGTCTTCAACCTTGGGGCATTGGCAATGAAACCCCTATCTTTTTAAGCCCTAATGTGCGGATCATGGAACAGCAAGTTGTGAAGGGCAATCATTTAAAAGCTACTTTTCAACAGGAAACTCCCCAAGGGAGTAAAGACTTTAAGGGCATTGCTTGGCGGTGGGGCGAGTATTGTCCTTTACCCACTTGGGTGGATATTGCGTATAAATTAAAGGAAAATACCTTTAATGGGGCAACCAATTTAGAGTTAGAAGTTGTAGGTGTTCGTCCGGCTGATCCTCAGTTGATGCCGCTTAAAAATGAAGTGAAAACGGCAATTCATGAACCTCCTAAGACGAGACAATCTCCCATCTTGGCTGAACAGAATGGAGCGGTGAAAAAGGCTGCTTTTAACTATAATAATCGGCGTTATACTTGTAGTTTGTGGGAGTCATTAAATGAATTGAGGATTCGCAACGATCAGGGGAAAGTATTAGCCGTTGTGCGGGGACAACGACGGGGTTTATTAGGGGAGAATCGGGATTCGGCTCGGGAAGTCGATGTTACCCAAGCCCCGTTTTATGACTTGATTAAAGCGGCTTTAGTGGCTTTAAAACAGGGATGAGATTCTCCGGTTAGGGTTGAACATTAGGATTTCTGCTCATTCTCCCAATATTTATAAGCGGCGTAAGCTAATGTCACCACTCCGGTTAAAATGGCGGACTCATCGACCATGAATTCTGGGTGGTGTAGGGGATGATTGACTTGTTCAGGTTGCCCTACGCCCAGACGGAACATTGTCCCGGGGGCTTGTTCCAGGTAGATGGCGAAGTCTTCGGCCCCGAGGGAGGGTTCCGGGATGATTTGCACGTGATCGTTACCCCAGGCCTCTCGGGCTGCGGCTTCTACTAATTGGGTTAAGGCGGTATCGTTTTGTACCGAAGGCACACCGCGACGATAATTGACTTCGTATTTGGCCTCGTGGGTGGCGCAGACATTGGCGACGAGATGCTCTATCCACTGGGGTAGATTTTCGTGGGTTTCGGGGTGGAGTGATCGCACGGTTCCGGCCAAACGCACTTGATCGGCAATCACATTGGGCGCTCGTCCCCCGCTAATTTGCCCAATGGTTAACACGATAGGACGTAAGGGGTTCTGGGTGCGACTAATGGCCTGTTGTAGGGTGGTGATCACTTGGGCGGCAATCCAGATGGCATCCTTGGCTTCATGGGGGCGCGCTCCATGTCCCGATTCCCCTTGAATAAAGATTTCTAGGTCATCGGCGGCGGCCGTTAATGCCCCGTAACGGATACCAATACAACGGGCGGGAATGGAGGGGAAAACATGGAGTCCAAAAATACTACTAACGTCTCGCATTACCCCGTCTCGCACCATCCAACCTGCTCCTTGGGCGATTTCTTCGGCTGGTTGAAAAATAAAGCGCAGGGTTCCGGGGAGGCGATCGCGCAGTTGAGATAAAACCATCGCCGTTCCCAATCCTACCGTCGAATGGACATCATGGCCGCAAGCGTGCATCACCCCCGGAATCCGGGAGGCAAAATCCAGATCGTTGGACTCCTGAATCGGTAAGGCATCCATATCCGTCCGAATAGCGAGAATCCGGGGATCTTTGCCTTGTCCGGTTAACTCTCCCACTACCCCTGTTTTTCCCACCGCTTCTTGAACGTGCAATCCACAGGATGACAACACCCCCGCAATATAGGCGGCCGTTTGATATTCCTGGCCACTCAATTCGGGGTGGGCGTGAATATGACGACGAATCTCAATCAGTCGCGGGGCTAAGTTTTCGGCAAGTTCTTTAATTTGAGTTAACATGAGCCACGAGGAATAGGGAATCGGGAATGGGGAATCGGGAATGGGGAATCGGGAATCGGGAATAATTATCAATTGTCAATTATCAATTATCAATTATCAATTCCCCTGCTCCCCCGCTCCCCGTTCCCTATTAATACTGCCACAATAAATCAAACCCACTGGGGCGATTTTCCCACTCGCTGGGGTGGACAAAACCCACCGAATAATGAACCAAATCCTCCCCTAAACGCCGTTCTACGCGGCTCGGAATGCCATAATTTTGATAAATATGACCTTTCCCCGCTAAAACAATAATCTGTCGTTCGGGGGAATTGCGCCAAAACTCAGCAATGGTATGTGCCATCGTTTCATCCCATAACACTTGAGCCGCAAAAAAGTTATCGAGGGATAAACTATGGCCGTGGCTGCCATGTTGGGCGAAAACTTGGGCGATTTTTTCGCGGTATTCGGGCTGATTGGTGTCGATTTCGTTGAGGGGGGGAATATAATCAAAATCTTCCCCGGAGAGGCTTTCTAGCCCGTTTCTCGCCACTTTCCGGGTGATTTCTGTGGGGGGATTCAGGGCAATTACGGGCAGTTGGTGGGCTTTGGCATAGCGGAGGATGGGGGCATAGAATTCCCAATCAAACCCCCAGCGTTGATCATATTCGCTCTGTTCTCGGAGTTCTTCCTCGCTAATTTCTCCGGCTAAATAGCGGTCTAGGACAGGTTGGAAAGGTTTTTGAAACATTTCCAAGGCGATCGCCAGTTTAGGATTCCTTTGATGGAGAAATTCAATAATCCGCAACTGTTGCTCATGATGGTCAGGATTATCATGGATTTCTCCGAGATAGACAATCTGAGCGCGTCCCAAGGCGCTCAAGGTGGCCGACTGGCTAACGGTTGCACCCATCTGGGGGGGTCTTGCCAAACTTACTACATAAGGGGCGCTCACACACAAGGCGACACCCAAGGAGATTGCAAACCATTTTCGCCAGTTCATGATTAATTCTAAATTGCCAATGGAACGGATAGTAAACCTGTAAATAGTTTAAACCCGTCAACGGCTTTTAGCAGGGGATCCGATGCTCGTTCTGGGTGGGGCATCATGCCTAAAACGTTTCCGGTTTCGTTAACAATGCCTGCAATATGGTTTAGGGAGCCATTGGGGTTACTTTCTGGGGTTAAGTTCCCGTGAGCATCACAGTAGCGGAACACCACTTGCTGATTATCTTCTAGGGCCTTTAAGGTGTCCTCATCGGCATGATAGCGTCCTTCGCCGTGAGCAATGGGGATGGTGATGACCTCTTGGGGGGTGTAAGCTTGAGTCCAGGGGAGATCGGTTCGTTCGACTTTTAAGGGGACGCGATCGCAAATAAAATGTAAATCCCGATTGCGCACTAAAGCACCCGGCAGTAATCCCACTTCCGTTAAGACCTGAAACCCATTACACACCCCTAACACATACTTTCCTTGTTGGGCGTGTTCTCTGACACTGCGCATAATGGGGGAGAAACGGGCGATCGCACCACAGCGTAAATAATCCCCGTAACTAAACCCCCCCGGAATCACCACCACATCGCAATCTGATAAATCCGTCTCCTGATGCCAAATCATCCGCGTGGATTGTCCTAATACATCACGAGTCACATAGGCCATATCGCGATCGCAATTAGAACCCGGAAAAACAATCACCCCAAATTTCATGGTTATTTCCCAGCCAAAAACAACATTGACATACTCACCGTGCTGAAGCAACGGTGATTCTTGACACCTCAACGACTGACGCTGGCGAACCAGTCTTACTCTGTCTCCGTGTCCGTTTAGAGTCGTGGCGATGCCCCATCCCGACTTGATCTATATTTTTAGCGGCATTATCATCGCGGTCGTGAGTAGTACCACAGCTTAGGCAAGTAAGAGTTCTCACACTAAGATCAAGTTTTCCCCATTGGTATCCACAGTGAGAGCACACCTGACTAGTGGGCTCCCATCTACTGACCGTTGAGAATGTTCTGCCATACTTTTCAGCCTTAGATTCGCAAAGAGTTCTAAACTGTCTCCATCCTTGCTGACTAATTGCCCGTGCGAGTTTACGGTTCTTAACCATACCCGAAACGTTTAAATCTTCTAGAGTGATAGCTTGGTTCTTGCGTATCACAATCCTAGAGACTTTATGCAGGAAATCGTTTCTAGTATCGGCAATCTTGTTATGTTTTTTGGCAATCTTTAAACGAGTTTTGTGCCGTCTATTAGAGCCTTTGGACTGCCTTGCTAGTTTACGTTGTAGCTTCCTAACCTTTTTATCCAGCTTGGAGTAATCAGGGCTTTGAAACTTTTCACCTGTACTGAGTACCGCCAAAGTTTTAATCCCTAGATCAATTCCGACCGATGGATTAATTGGTTCTATTTGCTCTGGCTCTATATCCACAACAAAGCTAAGAAAATATCGATTTGCACAATCTTTGATTA
>NZ_JAIHOM010000224.1 GCF_026130165.1 Spirulina subsalsa FACHB-351
TACGGTAGGGCATACCGGAACTCACGCTTGGGGAGAGATTCCCTCTGGCTTGGTTGGATACGTCCTGCCAAGTTAAGGAAACTCGTTGAACCAAGAATCCCTCGCTTTCAGCGATGGGAGTGTCAATTTGACACAATCTTCCGTGAGCGCTGTAACGGGGGATTCGTGAACTCGCATTATGGAATAATTGAGTTTCAACCCGGGGAGATGTCAAAATCAAAACAGGAAATTTAGGAGACAAGACCCTTGCAAACACTACCCCTAGAAGCCTTTTGGATGCCCTTCACCGATAACCGACGGTTTAAAGCCCATCCCCGGATTGTGGTGGGAGCCAAGGATATGTACTACATCAGTGATGATGGTCGGGAGATTTTGGATGGGACGGCCGGATTGTGGTGTGTGAATGCGGGGCATTGTCGGCCGAAGATTGTGGAAGCGGTGCGGCAACAGGTGGGTCAGTTGGACTATGCGCCCCCGTTTCGCATGGGACACCCGGGAGCTTTTGAACTGTCGGAGCGTTTAATTCGCTTTTTTCCGGGGGGGTTTGATCATGTGTTTTTCGGGAATTCTGGGTCAGAAGCGGTGGAGTCGGCCTTGAAAATTGCGATCGCCTACCATCGAGTGCGGGGTGAAGCCTCTAGAACCCGCTTGATTGGACGAGAACGGGGCTATCATGGGGTAGGATTTGGGGGGATCTCCGTCGGGGGAATTGGCCCAGTGCGTAAGGCCTTCGGGAGTTTGTTACCGGGGGTGGATCATTTACCCCATACCCATAATTTAGAACAAAATGCCTTTTCTCGCGGTCAACCCCAATGGGGCGCCCATTTGGCCGATGAGTTAGAACGCTTAGTGCAACTCCATGATGCCTCCACCATTGCGGCCGTGATTGTGGAACCGGTGGCGGGGTCAACGGGGGTATTGATTCCCCCAGTGGGCTATTTAGAGCGTTTACGGGGCATTTGCGATCGCCACGGGATCCTCCTCATTTTTGACGAAGTAATCACCGCCTTCGGCCGTCTAGGGGCCAGTAGTGCGACAGAATACTTCGGGGTGGTACCCGATATGATCACCATAGCCAAGGGACTGACCAATGCAACGGTTCCCATGGGTGCCGTACTCACTCGTCCCGGCATTTACGAGGCCTTTATGAATGCCGCCCCAGAGAATGCCATTGAACTCGCCCATGGTTACACCTATTCCGGTCATCCCCTCGCCTGTGCGGCCGCTTTGGCGACCTTGGAAGTCTACGAAGAAGAGGGCTTATTTGCCCACGCTCAGGAACTCTCTACCTACTGGGAAGAGTCGGTACAGGGCTTAAAAGGACTGCCCCATGTGATTGATATTCGCAACCTTGGATTAGTGGCCGGGATTGAGTTAGAATCGATTCCCGGCAAGGTGGGAGAACGAGCGACTCAGTGTTTAATCCAGTGTTTTGAGCGAGGGTTAATGATTCGCGTTACGGGAGATATTATCGCCCTCTCTCCCCCGTTAATCATTCGTCCGGAACACATTGACCGGATGATGGAGATTCTCTCAACAGTCTTGCAAAAAGTGGATTAGGGGCTATGCCAGAGGTGAGTGTATTGGAGTTTATCGGGGTGGTTCAACGGGGGGAAGTGGTCAGTTTTCCCACGGATACGGTTCCCGCTTTGGCCAGTTTACCCGAAGCAGCCAGCCGGATTTTTACCGTCAAGCAGCGATCGCCCGATAAGCCATTAATCCTCATGGGGGCTAGGGTGGAGGACTTTAAACCCTATGTACAGGGGAGTGAGAAAGATTGGGCCCTTTGGGAGGCTATGATGACCCGCTATTGGCCCGGCCAGGTGACGCTGGTCTTACCCGCCAGTGGGAAAGTTCCCCCGGCCATGACACCGGGAGATCCCCAAACCTTGGGCCTGCGGATTCCAGACTTGACCATTGCTCAAGAAATCCTCGCCCAAACAGGCCCCCTGGCCACTACCAGCGCCAATTTATCGGGAGAACCTCCCTTAGAAACCTTAGCCGACATTGGGGCCGCCTTCCCCTCGGTGTTTACCCTCTCCCACCCCGACGTTCCCCCCCATGCCAAACTGGGGAACGGACAACCCTCCACTGTGGCAAAATGGACACCAACCGGGTGGGTGATTTTGCGTCAGGGAAATGTAGTCTTGAGTGAGGCCTCGTCAGATGAATGATGACATTGCAGCATTAAAAGCGGAACTCCAACAAACGAAATTAGCTTATTTACGGGCTGCCCAAATGAGTCAGTTTAAGGCGGGTTTTTTGGCGCGGACTTCCCATGAATTGCGATCGCCCCTCAATAGTCTCATCGGCCTCCATCAGTTGATTTTGTCGGATCTCTGCGAAGATCCCGAAGAAGAGCGGGAATTTATCCAACAAGGCTATCAAGCGGCCTTAAAGTTACTGAAATTAATTGATCAAATTGTCGATATCTCCAAAACCGAATACGGCGCTATTTCCCTCGCCTTAGAACCCCATCCCATCAGTGAGATTTTTGCTGAAATAGAACGCCTGACCCATTTACAAGCCGCCAATCGCAGTTATCCCTTAACGGTGAAGTTACCAGATCCCGACTTTGCGTTACAGGTGGACTTCAGGCGAGTGGTGCAGGTGGTGATGAGTTTAGTGGATACGGCGATCGCTCATATGGGAGAAGGATCTTTAGAATTGGTAGCCCAGCAGGATGTTAGCAGCCACCAAGGGAAAATTATTCTCACCATCTACTCCCCTCGCACCCTTTGGACCGAAGCGGTGGATCTCCTACAACAGTCCCCCGAAACCACTCCCGACGCTGTGACCAATTTCCTCCAACGGGCGATTCCTTCCCCCGGCATGAATCTGTTATTAAGTGTTGGGTTATTGGAAACCATGAATGGTCATCTAGAAGTTGTAGCCACGCCCAACCCAGAGGATAGCAACCCCTACACCCAAGTTTGTTGTATTTTACCGATCATGTTTTCTTGAAAGCCCCGATACTTTAGGACGGGGATGAAAAGAAAAACAGTATGTAACCCGCGAAGCGTCAACACTTAATGAGCCTTGCCAGTTTTATTAAGTGTGTTAGAATGGGAGCATGATAACGATGACCTACGATTTCAAACTCAAGCCTAAAAAGTCTCAAGTCCAAAGGATTGAGATGCACCTTGAAACGTGCCGACAAGTTTATAGCCGACAAGTTTATAACTATGCAC
>NZ_JAIHOM010000045.1 GCF_026130165.1 Spirulina subsalsa FACHB-351
CATTAAGTACGGTAGGGCATACCGGATCTAAAGCTTGGGGAGATTTGCCCTCTAGCCTGGTTGGAGCAATCCTGCTAGGTTATGGCGAGTCTGTGAACCAAGAATCCTCGTGCCTTTAGGCCGAGGAGTGTCAAAATCTCGGGCAATCAAGGCGCGGGGATTCTTCTCTCAAGGAATCATCGCCCGATATGACTGGAGTTTGCTGTAGGCTTTGAACTCAAGTACAATCATAGTCATATTTTAAACCGCGTCATGTCCAAGCAGAATGAAACCAAAACCCTTTTAATTGCCTTCCTGCTCACCAGTGCCGTGTTAGTGGGAGGGGTTTGGTGGGTGCGAGAATCGGGGATTTTGATGGGTTTGATCGATTCTCCCAACGGCCCTGGGACATCACCTCTAGGGGCTTCCCGGTCGGCTGTGGCTTTGAGTGGGGGGGAGCAATTGCTGCTCGGGGGAAGTTCAGACCTTCAGGGGGCGGTTGAATTAATTGCAAATCGTCAATATAGCCAAGCGGTTCAACAGCTAGAGGCTTTTCTACAACAGAATCCCAATGAGCCGGAAGCCTTGATTTATCTCAATAATGCCCGCATTGCTCAAGGTCGTTCCTATCCCATTGCGGTGGCGGTGCCGATTACAGGGAGTGAGAATTCCGCTAAGGAAATTTTACGGGGGGTGGCTCAAGCGCAACAGGAAATTAACCAACGGGGGGGCATTAATGGGGTTCCCCTCAAGGTGATTATTGCCGATGACCACAATAGCCCGGAGATGGCGCAACAGGTAGCTGAGGCTTTGGTGAAAATGCCGGAAATTCTGGCGGTGGTGGGGCATTTTAGTAGTGATGTGAGCCAAGCGGCGGCGGCGATTTATCAACAGCAGGGTTTAGTGATGATTTCTCCCTCTAGTACCTCTGTTACCTTGTCCCAAGCGGGAAATTATATCTTTCGCACGGCACCGAGTGATGCGTTTACGGCTAAGGCGTTGGCTCAGTATCAATTGACGGAATTAAATCTCAATCAGGCGGTGATTTTTTATAACGGCCAGAGTGATTATAGTCTGTCGCTGAAGGGACAATTTACAACGGAATTGTTTACCAGTGGGGGCAGTGTTTTACAGGAATTTGATGTGTCTCTCCCTGATTTTAACCCCAGTGAGGCGGTGGCAGAAGCTCGACAGCAGGGGGCTGAGGTGTTGGTTTTACTGACTAATACTCCGACGCTGGATCAAGCGTTACGGGTGATTCAACTCAATCGTCAAGGGTTGCCTTTGTTGGGGGGGGATAGTCTCTATAATCCCCGATTGTTACAAGTGGGGGCGCAGGATGCTCAGGGGATGGTGGTGGCGGTGCCGTGGCATATTTTAGCCCATCCCGATGCTCCCTTTACTCGGACTTCGGCGCAATTGTGGCGGGCGGAGGTGAACTGGCGGACGGCGATGGCCTATGATGCGACTCAGGCGTTGATTGCGGCGTTGGGGGAAACGCCTACTCGGTCGGGGGTGCAAGGGGCTTTAGGTCGTTCAGGATTTACGACGGCCGGGGCTTCGGAGGTGATTCGGTTTTTGCCGTCGGGCGATCGCAATCAAGCGGTCCAACTGGTGGAAGTCGTACCCGGAACTCGTTCTGGGTTTGGTCAAGATTTCAACCCAATTCCCTAGTAATTTCCACGGAAAGCAGCAATCATGACTCAAAAAAACGAAACTAAAATTCTCTTACTCTCCCTTGTCGTCACCGGAGCGCTCTTAGCTGGGGGCGGATGGTGGGTCTATCAGGCGGGTTTCTTGGGTGGGAATACTAGCGTAACGGGTGGTCGGGGTTCAGATGGTAATTTAAGCGCGGGGGGGAAACTCTTAACCCGAGACGCACCGGAGAAACGGGCGGCGGTGGAGGCGATCGCCCAAAATGACTTTTCCGGTGCCGTGAGTCGCTTGGAAGCCTATCTGCAAAACAATCCCAATGATCCCGAAGCCCTGATTTATTTAAATAATGCCCGCATCGGCAACCAAAATGTCCCCACCATTGGGGTGGCGGTGCCGATTACCGGAAACCTTGATGCGGCTCAGGAAATTCTCCGGGGAGTGGCCCAAGCGCAAAAGGAAATTAATGAGCAGGGCGGGATTAATGGCACTCCCTTAAAGGTGATCATTGGCGATGATCAAAATACCCCCCAAGGCGCTAGTAGTTTAGCCCGCGCTTTTACCCGTGAACGCCTCTTAGGGGTGGTGGGACATTTCAGTAGTGAAAATAGCCAGGCCGCCGCTTCAGTTTATCAAGAGTCGGGTCTGGTCATGATCTCCCCCACTAGCACATCTGTTCCTCTTGCCCAAAGTGGTGACCATATCTTCCGCACTGTTCCCAGTGATGCTTTTACGGCTAAGGCGATGGTGCAGTATCAACTGAATGTTTTAAACCAACAACGGGCGGCTGTGTTTTTTAATAGCCAAAGTGACTACAGTCAGTCGTTGAAAAATCAGTTCACTCAAGAACTGTTTTCCAGTGGGGGGAATGTGGTAGGGGAGTATGATGTATCGAGTAACTTTAATGCTCGTAATGCTCTGCAAGATGCCCAAAGTAAGGGCGCTCAAGTGCTGATTTTAGCCACTAACTTTAATACCTTGGATCAAGCGGTGCAAGTGATCCAAGTCAATGATCGCAATCTGCCTCTATTGGGGGGAGATAGCCTCTATACGCCCCGTTTGTTACAGTTAGGGGCTGATAATGCGGTGGGGATGGTGTTGGCTGTGCCGTGGCATATTGACGGGAATCCTAACGCGGGGTTTGTGACTCGTTCCCGTCAACTGTGGCGGGCGGATGTGAACTGGCGCACGGCGATGGCCTATGATGCCACTCAAGCCTTGATTGGGGCCCTGCGACAAAATCCAACCCCCCAAGGGGTTCAACAAACTCTGAGTAACCCCAGTTTCCAAGCGAGTGGAGCGGCGGCGGAGATTCGTTTTTTGCCTTCGGGCGATCGCAATCAAGCCGTACAATTAGTTAAAGTAGAGGCAGGCTCTCGCTCTGGATTTGGTTATGATTTTGTTCCCCTACCTTGAGGTTTTATGACCGCGAAAAATGAAACCCTGCCCCTGATTCTCTCCTTCGTCATTACCGCAGGTATTCTCGGCGCTGGCTATTGGTGGTTTACCCGTTCTGCTAATACTCCCCTAGTGGGCGATTCTAACCCCACCTCGTCCCCCAATCCCGCGCCAGCCTTTGCCGCACCTGTCACCGTCCCTAGTGGCACGATTTTACGCCTTGATGGGGCCACCAGTTTAGCGCAAGTGAATGTCGCCCTGAAACGCGGCTTTGAGGAAAAATTTGCTGGAACTTCGGTGACGCTACAAGCCAATGGTAGTGAACGGGGGTTAACTTCCCTCCTAGCGGGCAGTATCGACATCGCCGCCCTATCTCGACCTTTAACGTCCCAAGAACAAGCCCAGAACTTAGTGGCGGTTCCAGTCACTGAAGATGCGATCGCCATTATTATTGGAGTTAACAACCCCCTGCGCACCGGATTAAGCTCTCAACAAGTGCAACAAATTTTTACCGGACAACTCACCAACTGGTCCCAAGTGGGGGGACAAAACAGCGAAATTCGGGTCATTAACCGTCCCGACCATAGCGGCACTCATCAAGCCTTTAAAGAGATAGTGTTACAAGGTCAATCCTTCGGCACCACCCCCAACATTACCACCCTCATCAACGATGAAACCACCGGATTAATCCGTCAACTTGGCGACAATGGCATTGGTTACGCCACCTACGCTCAAGTTGCCACCCAACAAACCGCCCAAGTTTTACCCATTGACGGGACTACTCCCCAAGCGGCCACTTATCCCTATAAACGAACACTGTTTTATGTCTATAAAAACCCCCCCAGTGAAGCCGTCAAAGCCTTTTTAGGCTACAGCACCTCGGGCGAAGGCAAAAGTTTAATCGGTAATAGGTAATTATCAATGTGCAGATCGTTGGCATCGAGTCCGGGCAAAAGTAATGGATGAATTCTGGCCACTCCACTGAGTAATCTGTTTAAATCCTTCTTGTTTACCTTTTCGCAGCGAAACTTCCCACCAAACCTCTCGCCCATTTTCGGGAAACCCAAAATTAGCACCGGATCAATCCCTTCGTAACAATTTAAGTGAACTACCCCACCCTGCCGTTGGCGAGGATGGGGCTTCCTGATTCAACGGGAACTGCATCTAACAAAACCGATGTTTTGCCAGGTTGTCCACAAGAATCCACCAACACGACCCAAGGGGGTACGGAATCCCGCACCCCCTTGGGGAGAAAAAAGGGTTAACCTGTAAACAGTCAACCCATGAGCTTTGGAACGCGCAGCCAAAATTACTTTTGAACAACCAACTTCACATTGGCATTTTGCAGACCGCGTTGTTTTACTTCCGCTAAGGTTTTGTTGACCGCATACTTCTGGTTGATGGAGTTGATCAACTCAGTTTGGTTGTGCTTTTTAGCAACACCCCAAAGGTCAGCGATCAAGTCAAACGTACCATCAGCATTGTGGGACCAACCGAGATCATATTCACCGTCGAGAACAGCAACCAAGTCGGCGCGCACACGCTGACCGTTGTAGCCGCGAACATCGGCCTCGGTTTTCACAGAGATCCCCAAGTCACGCAAAGAAGCTTTGAGGATTTCGACATCGGTGATTTTGGTCCGTAAGGTGCTGAAATGAGACATGGGATTTTCCTCTTTGAATTAAACGACAGTTGTTGATTTTGAGTGCCGCCTGATTTGAGCAAGAAGGCGGTTTTTCTTTTGCTGCTAGTCTAGGACGGACTAGCCTTTGCTTCTGCCCCTACCCCAAGGTCAAGGCACAGAAGAAAGCCTGTTAAAACTCCAAGCGCTGGTATTCCGCCGTGGAGGACGCCGCAGGTCTGGCGCGGGTTCGCGCCCAATCTCGTAGGGCTGTTACCTGCTCGGTCATGGTGCGAGATAAGGGAAGGGTGGCTTTAATCGTTGCAATGATGTCCAGTTGGGTGAATTCCCGATCCTGGGCAAAGGCTTCATACATTGCGGCAATAATGGCCTGTTCAATCTCGGCACCGGAAAAGCCTTCGGATATTTTGGCTAGCTGGTCGAGGTCGAAGCGGGAAATATCATCCCGTCGCTTGCCTAAATGAATTTGAAAGATCGCTTGCCGTTCTTCAGGGGTGGGCAAGTCTACAAAGAAAATTTCATCAAACCGACCCTTGCGTAAGAACTCACCGGGTAAACGCTCAATGCGGTTAGCAGTGGCCATGACGAACACGGGGGAGGTTTTTTCCTGCATCCAAGTCAGGAATGAACCGAAAATTCGGCTAGAGGTACCGCCATCGGAATCGGCTGACCCGGTTCCACCGGCAAAGGATTTGTCTAGTTCATCAATAAACAAAATGGCGGGGGAGATGGATTCGGCGGTTTTTAAGGCGTTGCGTAAGTTGGCCTCGGAACGCCCCACCATTGACCCATCATAGACACGACCCATATCAAGACGGAGGATGGGTAAACCCCAGAGGCGAGATGTGGTTTTGGCAATTAAGGATTTCCCACAACCGGGAACCCCTAGAATAAGCATTCCTTTGGGTTGAGGCAAACCGTACTCTCTCGCTCGTTCGGTGAAGGCGTTGGAACGTTGTTTGAGCCAGCGCTTCAGTTCTTCGAGGCCGCCTATCGCCTCAATGGTTTCGTCTTCTTCGATGTACTCCAGAATGCCATTGCGCCGAATGAGTTGCTTTTTCTCAGACAGAACAATTTCCACTTCTTCTTCCGTTAGGCGACCTGCTTTGACGTAGGCTTTACGATACACTTTCTCGGCTTCGTCTTTGGTCAGGCCTAATGCCGCTTTGAGGAGTTTTTCCCGGACTTCGGTGGTGATGCGTCGTCCTTTGACTTTATCCAGTTGACGGGACAGAACTTGATTCAGTTCTGACATATCCGGTAAGGGAAAGTCTAACACTACGACATCTTTTTCCAGTTCGATGGGAACCTGCTGCACGGGGGACATGAGAATCATAATCTTCTCAGTACCTTTGGCGGCTAAGATGGCATCCCGTAACGCCCGTTTCACTCCTGCATCAGCGATGAAGTCGTGTAAATCTTTAAAAATAAATAGCCCGGGTTCTCTTTGCTGAATCACCCATTGAATGGCGGCTTCTGGAGAGATGGTATTGTGTTGGGGGGAAGGGCGAGTCTGACCGTACTCCACCATGCCACGAGTCATGGTCCAAACAAAAACCCGACTGTATTGAGAATTCGAGGGGTTGCCGGAGTTGGCGGCTGCGTTGGTAGTGCTACCCAATTGGGCAATTTTGGCGATCGCCTGCTCTGCTCTCTCTTCCTCGGGGGTCACGAGGTAGATTAGGGGATATTGAGCTTGTATGAGAATACTTAACTCTTCTTTCATCGCTGCTGTTTATTGGCTGCTTTCAAATGACTGTACAACTCAGTGGCTCAATGATTGACCCCCTTTGAGATGAGCAATAAGCACTGACGAATCATGATAGTGTTTGTAACAAATTACAAGTTTCCTGAGAAACTTTTCACTTATTTTTAACCTATCACCGAGACTTTCAAAATTCATGACCTTCAAAATTCATGACTTTCAAAATTCATGACTTTCAAAATTCACGACTCTCAAAATTCATGACTCGCCAAATTAACTCACCCGAGGGATCACTAATTTTCTGAACACCAATTCCTTGAGCCTGTCTCGTTAATCAGCGATGCTAACCCCAATTCAACAGGGAACCAACGTCTCTTCTCCGTGAGAGTCAGACCGGAATCCGACAACTTCCCGAACCTGCTCTACTGGAATCTCAATCTCTGGATTAAGTTCTGGATTAATTTCCTGACCCATCTCTTGCGGCATTTCCTCTGCTAATACAGCAGGTGGCTGGTCGAGGGCGACCATTTCCCCATCACGCTTAACTAGAGGGCTGTGACATTCGGGACAAGAATAGACCCGATGGGTTTTGCCTTGAGAAGCTTCTACATCTTCCACTACTTCCGGATTCTGTAAGTAGAACGCAATTGCTTTTTCTACCATTGCAGACATGGACTCTACCTCAATGGCGGCTTGAACTTTTAGCCTACGGTGGAGGTTGGGCGGAAGATAAAGTGTAACTTTCTGCTTGTCTTGCATCTCGCACTAATAAGATATCTACCCGGGTATGTTATGCCATGTTAGTCATTCCTTAGAAGACTGTCAAGCTGGTATACCAGTATGACGGCATAATTGTTACATTTGTTAACAAAGCAATTCATTTAGGGGGTCGGTTTGGCTCAAGGTGCTAGTGACCAAGATCCGTCGCCGTGCTGGGTTATACTGCGTTGGCGTTAGTCGGATGAGCGTCACAACACGGCGATACAGTCGATTTCGACCTTGACCCCTTTGGGGAGGCGAGAGACTTCTACACAGGCACGAGCGGGGGCGCTGCTTTCCTCGAAGAATTGGGCGTAAACTTGATTCATGGGGGCGAAATCGTTTAAGTCGGCGAGGAAGACGGTGGTTTTGACCACTCGTTTAAAATCGGCTCCGGCAGCTTGTAGGATGGCGGCTAGATTGCGCATCACTTGTTCTGTTTGTTGGCTGATGTCATCGCCACCGACGATTTCTCCGGTGTGAGGATCGAGGGGAATTTGTCCGGCGACAAAGACGAGGGTTCCTGTGGCGGCGATCGCTTGACTATAGGGACCGACAGGAGCGGGTGCTTCTTCGGTGTGGATAATTTGCTTGGTCATGAGATTTTAGGCGATTGAACGGGTTAACCTCGCTATTTTACTTCTTTTCAGGGGTTCTCTGGTCAGGGCTTTTTGAGGAGAGGCTTGGGAAAATCTAAATAGATGTGTTATGCTAGATGATCGCTGAACAAAAGGGCATGTAGCTCAGAGGATAGAGCACTGGATTCCGGTTCCAGGTGTCGGGGGTTCGACTCCCTCCATGCCCGTTAAATTTTCCCCAGACCCCTATGTTACCGAGAGAAGAACTACTGAAAGGTGTCGAAAATCGTCAAGAAGTCGCCCGCGTCATAGACCAAGCTGAACAAGCGATTAAAACCTGGGAAGTGGTGACGACGGATTTTTTGTCCCCTCCGGTGTTGATGGAGGTGGGGGGGAAGTTTGCCAAGCTTACGGAGGTGGAGTTATTGCCTTGGGGGGGGTATCCCCAAGCGGAACGGCAACGAGTGGCGATCGCACGTTCTGAACTGTCCCTTGATTTTACTCAAGTTCCCCTCGCTCTGTTGGATATTGCCGGAAACTTTCTCTTTGACCCGGCCACCCATCGGGACTTTTTGGGGGCTATGTTAGGCACAGGTTTAGTGCGGGAGAAGGTGGGGGATATTGTCGTGTTGGGAGAACGGGGCGCTCAAGTGATTGTCGCTCCGGAGTTGGTGGACTTTTTAACCAGTAGTTTAGTTCAGGTGCGTTCTGTCCCGGTGAAAACCCAACAGGTGGAGTTTAGTGAGTTAAAATATCGCCCCCCGACTAAGAAGGAATTAACGACGGTTGAAGCGTCTTTGCGTTTAGATGCGATCGCCTCGGCCGGTTTGGGAATGTCGCGCAATAAAATGGTGGAAGCCATTAATGGGGGAGATGTGCGGGTGAACTGGAAGGAAATCACCCAGCCCAGTTATACCATCCAATCCGGGGATTTAATCTCAGTGCGGGGCAAAGGACGGGTCGAAGTCGGCGAAGTGGTGATTACAAAAAAAGAACGCTATCGCGTCCAATTAACTCGTTATAAATAACCAGTGATTTGTTTTTTTGACACTCCTGGGCCTAAAGGCGTGAGGATTCTTAGACCAATGAGAAGACAAATTGAACTCGGATTTTCAGTAGAATGCTGAATCCCAGTAAACCGGGCGAATTAACTCGGGTCTATTTGGGTTGCAATCGTTAACAATTCAAACACTAACAGTTTCTCGCCAGAGGATAAAGAGTTTAATAATTGAATTTCCGCTTCAGGTGTTAGAAGAACTTGATGGTTGGGGTGGAGCCAAAAATGCTTCCCCTGAATAAATCCTTGATCCTTTAACCTTTGACGAACTAAAGACAGAGCCAACCAATATAAATCTAACTCTGGCATCAGATAATCCGGGTTTTGTAAAATCCAATCGGCTGTCTCGGGAACATAATCAATTAAACGATAGACCCCTTGAGTTAAGACGACTTCGATTAAACTAGGATTAGGCAACACTGTCAAAAAATCTTTCAAAGACTTGACTAAAGCAAAGTTGCGGCTTTTTAAAACATCAACGGTTAATTCTATATAATACTCATCAACCTGACGATGACTCATGGTGATCTTTCCTTGCCGAGTCATAGATTCTTGGTAAAGCGTCTCGGCAGGAGAATCCTTCAGCAAACCGGAAGGAGATTCGCCACTGAAGGGTGAAATAGCAATACACTCTGAACAGGAGACACAAGTCATATCAAAAATAGATAGTAAATAAAGTAACAAGCAAGAGAAAGGAGTCATAGGGCATTAGCCTCCTGACTCCTGTAACTACCTTGACCTGAGACTTTGTGACCCACAAACTGAAGTTCAACCAATGACTTATTGGGTTACTGTACTCAGTCTAGGAAAAAATTGTGAGGATTTTGTGAGCAGTTTTCACAATTTAGTGACATCCTCCCGACGCTGACCGAAACGTTACAGCGCGGGGCTGCTCAGAGGTTAGCTAAATTGAAGGCAGAAAATGGATTGAAACATTTAGGTTCAGTTTGAGGTTGCGGGTCGAACCACTACCATACCGTAGGCATCGGGGTTTAAATAACATTGGGCGACATTTTGAATATCAGCCGGGGTGATAGCTTGAATGCGCTGGGGATAGGTTAAGGCGGGTTCTAAATCCCGCAATTTACAGTAATAGTAACCATAAAGACTGGTGCGATCGCTGGGGCGTTCATTATTAAACACAAACCGATTCGCCACTTGGGTCTGAATACGGGCTAAATCCTTGGGATTGACGGGTTCTTCTTGGAAGGATCTTAAGTGTTGTGCGATCGCCTCCTCCACCACCGCCACATTTTCCGTCGGCAACTGGGCTGCCACATAAAACACCCCTTGGAGATGATAGGTCATATTACTCACCCCAATAGAAGTCACTAACTGGCGTTCCTCCCGCAAATCTCGGAACAAACGGGACAGTTTCCCCTGACCCAACAACGTGGCCAACACATCCAAACCATAGGTTTTCCCCAACTCCAACAAACCCGGCACCCGCCACACCATAACTAAACGGGCTTGTTGCACCCGAGAATCTGTCAACTCACGGCGCACAATCCCTTCAAAGGGCGGTTCAGCGAGAAAATCCTCCCAAGGGGGAGAGTCGGGAACTTCATCCAAAGGGGAGCGGGGTTCATAGACCGCCCCAAAACTCTCTTCCACCTGCTGAATTAACATCTCCACAGGCAAATTCCCCACCACAGCGGCCGTCATTTGATGGGGTTGATACCATTGAGCATGAAAATCGCGCATTTGTTGGGGGCGTAACCCTTGAATCACCTCCGTTGGACCCAACACCGGACGACGATAAGGCGATCGCTCAAAACAAGTCTCCATCGCCTGCATATAGACCCGCCGACTAGGATTATCCTCAGAACGGCGAATCTCCTCCAACACCACCGACCGTTCCCGTTCAAACGCCCCATCAGGCATACAGGCATTTAACACCACCTCCAACTGAAGCGGCAGCAAATCCCCAAAATCCTGCGCCGCCGCCGTCAAATAATAGTGCGTGTAATCCTGACTTGTAGCCGCATTCGTCACCGCCCCCCGTTCCTCAATCCGACGTTCAAACTCCCCACTCGGCAAATTCGGCGTACCTTTAAAAATCATATGTTCTAAAAAGTGCGCCATACCATTAATCTCATCGGACTCCAACGCCGACCCCACATTCAGCCACAAATTAAACGACACCACCGCCCCCGGCATCTGTTCGGCCACTATCGTTAAACCATTCGGCAATTGATGAATCCTAGGCTGATTTAAAGGCAACGTCCGGTGCAGCAGTGTAGAGGTCATAGTTGAATCTCAGAAGGGGCAATCATCAGGAAAAGGGCAGTCAAGGGCAGTTCAAAGGCGAAATTCTAGCCTTCATGGGGAGGAGGATTACTGGCCGAAGGTTTGCGGTCAATCACCTGATCAATCAAACCGTAATCCTTCGCCTCCGCCGGAGACATAAAGAAATCCCGGTCTGTATCCACCTCAATCCGCTCTATGGGTTGTCCAGTATGATGAGCTAAATGTTGATTTAACAATGCCTTGAGATAGAGAATTTCCTTCGCTTGAATTTCAATATCCGTCGCTTGGCCTTGCGCTCCCCCTAAAGGTTGATGAATCATAATCCGGGAGTGAGGCAAACTCAACCGTTTCCCCTTCGTCCCTGCACTCAACAAAAACGCCCCCATACTGGCCGCCAATCCCACGCAAATTGTCGAGACATCAGGGCGCACTTGATTCATCGTGTCAAAAATCCCCAGTCCTGCCGAGACAGACCCCCCCGGAGAGTTAATGTAGAGGTAAATATCTTTTTCCGCGTCTTCAGCTTCCAAATAGAGCAACTGCGCCACAATCAGGTTAGCAATTTCATCCGTTACAGGTTGCCCTAAGAAAACAATCCGCTCTTTCAGCAGGCGAGAATAAATATCAAAGGCACGTTCGCCACGGCCGGAAGTTTCAATAACAGTTGGGATCATGGAAAAGGCTCTATTGATGATGTTGATTGGGTTATTCCCATCAAGTCTAACAGAATATCGCCTGAAGCGGGGGAGAACGGGTCATCGCAAGGCTGACAAGTTAAGCATGAATGTCCTCTGGTCAAGGTCAGGGAACAATTAATAACTAATAATTATCAATTCCTAAATTTTACTGATTACTGTTCACTGTGAAGGCACACAAGCTTAACTTGTCAAGGTTGCGCTCATAGCAAGTTAAGCTCCTTGTCAATTCGTACAGCGAATCGGGACCCCCCTATGGATTGATAGATGGGGAATCGGACTGGAGTTCAGGAAAAGGTTGAATCTCACGGGCAGCATCGGGTAAAACCGCCTGTTGCTGACCTCTACTCCGAGCGTGGAAGGTGATTAAATCAAGGGGCGTGTTCATTAAATCAACAGTTTTAGCCTTACCTACTACTAACTTCAACGTAGCAATAGGCAGTTCTTTGAGCAACCAACGACTGAGCCGATAAACGGTTTTTTGAGGGTTAATTTCCGTACCTAACGCCACACCATGTAAATCATGTAAATAACGGTTAGAACGCCCATAACGCCGCCACTGACTGCGTAATTCGACCAGACTCGCCCGGTGACGATGCCGAACAACTGCATCCTCGACAAACTCTAATTGCCAGTCGGTTTCCCGTAAAATCCGCCAACAAATATCCGCATCTCCTCCTGTCGTTAAGTAGGGGCGAAATAGCCCCACATCGCGCAAGGCTTGTTTCCGAATGGCCAGATTTGCCGTCTGTCCGTAGGGGCAAAAGCTATGATTCAGGGTGTGTTTTTGGGAGAGGGTATCTTTGCGCTCGGCATATTGTTCTAAGAGATTCTCACTCGGTAGGGCGAGAATTTCCCCGACGGCTAAACCGATATTCGCTTGACTAAAGGGTTTGAGCAGGTTTTCCAGCCAAGTGGGTTGGGGGCGACAGTCGGCATCGGTAAAGGCGAGTAGTTCGCTCTGGGCGGCACAAATTCCCTTGTTGCGGGCGGCGTAGGAGCTTTGAATTTTGGGTTCTTGCAGGGGGCGCAGGGTTAGACCTTGTTGGGCAAAGTCTTGACTGGCGGCTTGCAGTTGGTCAAAAGTGTGATCTGTACTGTTATTATCCACCAGTAAATACTCAACCTGTGAGCCGGGATAGGTTTGGGCTTTTAAGCAGGCTAAGAGGTCCGGTAAGTCTTCGATACCGTTGTAAATGGGGATAATAACTGAGGCGTTCAGCATAAGCGATTGACGAATGGAGTTGTCAATTAGGGTATCGCAAAAGACTGTAACCCGTGGATATCTCTGAATCAAGGGTTAGAGTATGGCCAAAGAAGGATAAGTGAAGTGGGGAGGCAACTTTTTAGGCCGATTGATCGACTAAGAGTCTATCTAGTTTGGCGTTGGGTTTTGGGGGAGGTCATCGGATTTCCCCCTTTTTTTCTGTCGTAAGAGTTATTTTAAGCGATTCTACTTATGGTTATATCGCTTGAATTTCAGGGTTTTAAAATAGTCTATTTCGGAAGTCATCGCAATACATAGGGCTTGCTTTCTGAGAAAGTCGAAAATTGATCATAAATTATGATATTGTATGCCCTAAACTATCCGCAAACCTACTGAAATCAAATAAATTCAAGTAAAAACATGATCGGGATCACAGACTGACTCATTTTCTTGTGATATGGTGGGAAATAGGGGCTGTTTTTTTTGCGATGAATACTATTAATTGTAGTTTGAATTTTTGTAGTTTAAATTTTAGCCGAATCATGACCCCAATTAAAGCACTGTATGTATTTTTTCGGACATTCACAGGAAAAAGCCAATTTTTTTTAATCAAATAAAATGGGTGTTGTTGCCCAGTACATGAGAAGCAATGGGGTTTCAAAGGAGTTCATCGCCCTTCTGTGCTGACTTTTGTTGTCTAGAAAAAAAGAAGGGTTGGAAACTTGCCGAATATTTTGGCTCATTCTCTGTTATTTTTTGGGGTGTATCCAAGATTGAATTCCTTTAAACTATAGAGTAAGGAGTTGGGGGGATGGCCTCCGGTTCAAAAAATGGGAGATGAGGAACGTTCATCAGGGAGAGGATGATGTTGCAGGCACAACGAACCTCCATTGAGTATTGTATTCAATGCTTGCAGGAGGGCTATCGCAAAAATTACGGTTCTCTCAAGGGGGAATATGCTGAGATTATTGGTGAAGGGGCGAATCTGGCACTGAAAGCGATCGCCAAAACCGATGCAGCCTATCATGATATAGAACATACCATCCTTGTAGCCCTAACCGGACAGGAAATTCTGCGGGGAAAACAGTTAAGGGAGGGAGTGGTTTCTTGTGAAGACTGGCTTCATTGCATCCTATCGTTGTTGTATCACGATATTGGCTATCTCAAAGGCATTTGTCATCAAGATCAACCCAGCCAAAGACGCTACACCACAGGCTACAATCGAGATTTTATTGTTCTCCCTGCCGATGCGACAGATGCCAGTTTAACAGCGTATCATGTAGATCGAGGCAAGCGGTTTGTCGCGGAACAATTTGCCGCTCATCCTCAATTAGATATTACCTTGATCCAGCATAATATTGAACTGACTCGTTTTCCTGTACCTCCCGATGAAGCCCACGAGGATACGATTCATTACCCCGGATTAATGCGGGCAGCTGATTTAATTGGTCAGTTGGCAGATCCCGGTTATTTAGGCAAACTTCCGGCTTTATTCGCCGAATTTGCCGAAAATGGGACGAATACAACCCTAGGCTATCAAACGCCCGAAGATTTAAAAGCTGGATTCCCGCCTTTTTTCTGGAATGTAGTGTATCCCTATATTAAAGACAGTCTTTCTTATTTAAAGATGACCTCAAGCGGTCAACAAATTATTACGAATCTCTACGGTAATGTGTTTACCGTTGAACGAGAGTTAAATCTGTTGTACGAGATGAGTTAGGTGTGAATTGTCAAGAGCAAGGACTCCAGAACAAGGCACAATAGAAAGAGTAGAATTCAGCACATGGTCTGTCACTGAGCAGGATTATATCGTGAGGGAGTATTAAAAGCTTGCAGACTACAGACACCCCTATCCATCATGTTTTTGTCTTTCTGGAAATTTTTGCCCAAGAAGGAGGGATTCAGTCCTATGTTAAGGATATTCTGGAAGGGTATCAAAGCCTAACTGAACAGCCCGATTGTCCCTATCAGGCGGATATTTTTTTGCTGCGCGATTCAGCCGACAGTAAAAATCCCTTTTCTGGGGGGAATCTCACCTTTCACTATTTCCTCTCGGGTACTCCTTGGTTGGGGCGCTTACGTCTGGCGACTGCATTGTTGAAAACGCTACTCACCCAACGTCCTGACCATGTTTTCTGTGGTCATATTAACTTAGCGCCTTTAATTCATGCTCTCTGTAAACCCTTGGGGATTCCCTATACTGTCCTGACCTATGGGAAGGAAGTGTGGGACGCTTTGCCTGAACCAAAACGCTACGCATTGCAGGCAGCGCAAGAGATTTGGACGATTAGCCGCTATAGTCGCGATCGCCTTTGTGCCGCCAATAAAATTCCCATCAAGCAGGTGCAGTTTTTGCCCTGCATTGTGGACGAAACCCTTTTCACTCCCGGGGAAAAACCCCCTACCCTGCTGGAGAAATATCACCTCACCGGATGCACGGTTCTCATGACCGTTGCCCGGTTGTGGTCTGGGGATCCCTACAAAGGGGTAGATGTCACCATTCGCGCCCTCCCAGCCATTCTCAAGGAGTTTCCCGAGGTAAAATACTTGGTCATTGGACGAGGGGATGATCAGCCCCGTCTGGCTCAACTGGCGCAGGATTTGGGGGTTGCGGAACGGGTGATTTTCGCTGGATTTGTGCGGACAGAAGACCTCAGCGCTCATTATCGGGTGGCGGATATTTATGTGATGCCGTCTCAAGAAGGGTTTGGGATTGTTTATTTAGAGGCGATGGTAAGCGGAATTCCAGTGATTTCTGGGGATGATGATGGTTCTGCGGATCCCTTACAAGATGGCCGGGTGGGGTGGCGTGTTCCCCATCGGGATGTGGATTGTGTGGCTGAAGCTTGTTTAGAGGTACTGAGGAATCTCAACAATCCGGCTGAATTACGGTGTAATGGTTCTTGGTTACGGGAACAGACCATTGCCAAGTTTAGTAAAGGGGCTTTGACTCAACAGTTAAAGGTGTTAATTGAGCAGCAACTTTGACAAGTTAAGCTTGTGTGCATTTTTTCAATCCCACGATGAAGAAAATTATGAGTATTGCCACCTCGGAACCCCCAGCAACACAATCAACGAAAGGAGAGCAACGGGTTGTGTTGCGGTGCATTTCTTGGGATGCCTATGTGCAGCTATTAGGACTGTTGCCCCAATCACGGGGGGCGCGTTTGACTTACGATCAGGGAGTGCTGGAAATTACGATGCCTTTGGAAGACCATGAGTTTTTTCGCTGTCTGATTGAACGATTTATTATTGTCTTGGTGGAGTTGCTCAATTTGCCTATCAAAACAATGGGGTCAACGACTCTAAATTATCCCCCATTGCAAAGGGGAGCGGAGCCGGATAATGCTTACTACATTCAGAATCAGCCTTTGGTGAAGGGGCGGAATGTGGATTTTGCTTCAGATCCACCGCCGGATTTAGTGGTGGAGGTGGATATTACCCACACGGATATTGCGAAAAATCAGTTTTATGCGGCGTTGGGCGTGCCGGAGTTTTGGCGGTTTAATGGGGAGGTGTGGCGGATTTATAGTCTGCAAGAGGGGGGTTATGTTGAGGTGGATTACAGTCCAACTTTTTCCCAAGTGCCGAAGGAGTGGCTCTATGATTTTTTGGTGATGGCGAAGGAGGATGAGGTGGGGGCTATGCGGGAGTTACGAGAACGCTGGCGCGCCTGTTTTGGTGAAAGCTGACCTGCTAGTGGACAATACTCCCCGCTCTAAAGAGACGGGGCTACCAAGCTTCCGAGTTTTTTTCGTGTCGGGAGTATGGCACATTATCCCCACAAACGACGGCGAGAGGTTCCTTTTAACCGTTGATGACTGTCTCGCAAGAGGCGGGGGATGTCTAACTGTTCGGGACAACGGGGGAGACAGTCGCCGCAGTCGGTGCATTGATCTGCGGTGCGTCCGGGGAACCAATGGCCGGCATTGCCGAACATTCCATAACGATACTGTCCAAATGAGGTCATGTCGTAGGCGATCGCTAAGTTGCGTAAACGTAAGACTTCGGGGATGGAAATGCTTTCAGGACAAGGTAAACAGGCATAACACTGGCGACATAAATCCGTCCCGAGTTGTTGTTCTAATACTTGTTCTAGGCGCTGTTGAATCTGGGCTAATTGTGCTGTGTCCCCGGTTTCTAGTTGTAACACTAAGTCTAAATCCTCGGGTTGGGCGGCCCCTACACTCAGGGTGGTAATACGAGGATCCGCTAAGAGGAATTGATAGTTAAAGACTAGGGGAGAGAGGGGAGAACAAAGTTGTGTTAACTGTTCCGGGGGTTGGTACAGTTGCCCGCCCTTATCGACGGGGGAGATAATAAACAGACCTAAATCCTGTTCTTGGGCGAGGTCTAAAATGGGGGCGTTGCGTTGGAAAAAATAGTAGTAGTGGAGATTGACGAAGGAAAAGGCTCCGGTTGCGATCGCTGCTTGAATAAGCTCTAGACGGCCATGAGTCGAAAAACCGATAAATTTGACCTTGCCTGCTTGTTGTGCGGCTTGTAGGACATCTAAACACCCATTGGGGGCGCAAATCCACTGTAGATGCTCTGGGGTATTGACTCCATGTAAAGCTAAACCATCTACATAGTCCATTTGTAAACGAGAGAGGGATTGGTTTAACTGGTCTTGAAACTGTTTGGAGTCGGGATGGGGAGGGATTTTGGTGGTAATGTAAAGCTGTTCTCGGGGCAAGGGGAGTCCAGTTTGTAGCGATCGCCCTAAAAACACCTCACTCTGTCCATACCCTTGGGCTGTCTCCAGATGATTGATTCCCCCAGCAATGGCGCGCTGTAACGTTTGGTGGAATTGCTCAAAACTGGACAAACAGCGCATAGTCCCCAAGGAAAAAACCGACAAGGGGAGTTCTGTTTTACCGAAGCGTCGATAGTCCATTATCGCTGTGATCTACCTAGGATCAGGTTTTGTTAGGATTCACTACTTTGATGGCGATCGCGCTCAATAAAATCTTCTGGTCGCAGATTGGCGATAAAATTCCGGAAAGCTTCTCGTTCTTCTTCGTCGGCATCCCGGTCTACAGGGATAGAGGCATCGGCAATCACTTCCTCCATCACCCAGATCGGGCTACCTGTGCGGAGGGCTAAGGCGATCGCATCACTGGGACGACAGTCTACCTCTCTCGTTTCCTCTCCCTTGGTGAGACACAACACCGCATAGAAGGTATTATCTTGTAGGGAGTGAATCACCACCTTAGAAAGGCTCATCTCCCAAGCGTCCAGAATATTGGTTAACAGATCATGAGTTAAAGGGCGGGGTGGTCGTTGGTTTTCCAGCGCCCCAATAATCGACTTAGCCTGTTCCTGTCCAATATAAATAGGCAAAGCACGCCGATCAGAACCGTCCTTGAGCAACACAATCGGACTACGGGTAACAGCATCTAAAGCAATGCCAGCAACTTTCATTTCAATCATGGGCTTTTCATCTCTAAAATACAGTTCGTCTCAGAGTTGAACTCTAGGCGTGGGGTTGACCCCCCATTTAACCCCAGTTATGACCGTAATAGCCAAAGTATAGCAGTCCTCCATAGCCTAAACCACTTTCTTTGAGTTAGGGTAGGGCGTGGGGAAATTGAGAATTTATCAACCAAGAATCCCCGTCTCGGCAAGAGCGGGGAATATCAACCACTACTATTTACAAATGACTGTCTGATGGCCAAGTCTCTGACCTCATCCTCTTCCGTCCTTGCTACCCTAGAAACCGCTCTCGCTGAGATTCCCAGCACCCCAGAAAAACTAGAACAAGATCCCTCCGCCCTGAGCCAAGCCATTCAAATCTTAGGGCGACATAAATTATTAGCCTTACGAGTTCCCCAACGTTACGGGGGGCGGGAATTGGGGGATTTGGATTGGTTTTGTTATCAAGAGGCGATCGCACATTATTCCGGAACCCTCGCCTTTGTGCAAACCCAACAGCAAACCGCCGCCGCCTTCCTAGCCGGAGCAGAGAATACCACCTTAAAACAAGACTATTTAGCCCAAATTAGCCAAGGCACCCTAACATTAGGCGTAGGTTTTGCCCACTTACGCCGAAAAACCCCCCCCTTAAGCGCCGTACCCACCGAAGGCGGCTATCTCCTCACCGGACAAATTCCTTGGTTAACCGGAGTCAACATTTTCACCCAAGCCATCATTGCCGCCACCCTTCCCGATGCCACCATACTCCTCACCATCATCCCCCTACAAACCAGCAGCCAACCCACCGGAGGAACCCTCACCCTCTCTCCCCCCTTAGCCCTCGCCGCCATGTCTGGGAGTCACACCGTCCAAGCAGACTTAGTTCAGTGGTTTACACCCCATAGAGAAGTGATTAGCCACAAAGCCGCCAACTGGTTAGCCCAAAAAGACCAACAGGGAATTCTTAACCCCACCCCCTTAATTTTAGGCTGTGCGCAAGCCGGATTAAGCATCCTTGAACAAGCCCACCACCAACAAAACTCCCACATCCTACATTCCGCCCTACAAAAACTAACTCACACAGTCATAGAATGCCGCCAAACCATCCTAGAAGCCCAACAATCTCCCCATTATCCCCTCCAAGAGAAATACAAACTCCGCGCCCGTGCTATCCACCTAGCCACCCGTTGCGCTCATGCCGCAGTGATTGTATCTAGAGGAGCAGCCAATCTCTCCAACCATCCCGCCCAAAGGATTTATCGGGAAGCCCTAGTGTTCACCGTAACAGGACAAACAACAGCAGTTTTAGAAGCGACCTTACAGGAACTGGTAGAGTAAGAGAGAAGTATTTTTGTCCTAATCAGAAACCGGGTTTTTAGGATAATCTGGGCAAAAAACGAGCCAATCTCAGCAACCGGGTTTCTAGTCTTGACTGGAGAGAAATGGAGAAAAAGTACCTTTGTCCTAAAGACTTGCTAAACTAAAAAAGATGATTTCCCCTCACCCAGAGGAGATAATTCCCATGACCATTTCCTTGGATTGTGAGATACTCTACCCCGACAGTGACGGTCAGCCCATGGCAGACAATACCCTACAATTTCGCTGGATTGTCCTGATTAAAGAAAACCTAGACCTGCTGTTTGCTGACCAGCCCGATGTTTTCGTAGCCGGAGATTTGCTGTGGTATCCCGTGGAAGGACACCCGGAAATCCGCGTCGCTCCTGATGCACTGGTAGCATTTGGCCGTCCAAAGGGAGAACGCGGGTCTTATAAACAATGGGAAGAGGATAATATTGCCCCTCAAGTGGTATTTGAAATTCTTTCCCCCGGCAATCGTTTAAAAGAGATGAGCAAAAAGCAGCAATTTTATGACGATTATGGGGTAGAAGAATATTATATTTACAACCCAGACCGCAATGATTTACATGGACTGTATCGCACAGCAGAAGGATTGAGAGCGATTGAGGAAATCCAGAATTGGATAAGTCCTCGTTTGGGGATTCGTTTTGTATTGACTGGGACGACTTTAGAACTGTATCGTCCCGATGGGCGACCATTCCTGAGCTTTTTGCAGTTGGAACAACGGGCCGAGCAGGAACGGCAACGCGCTGAACAGGCTGACCAACGGGCCCAACAAGCCGACCAGAGGGCGGAACAGGAACGGCAACGAGCGGAACAGGAAAGGCAACGCGCTGAACAGGAACGCCAACGCGCTGAACGATTAGCGGCACAACTGAGAGCTTTAGGTATTGACCCGGAAAGCTAACCCCCAGCAGACAAAGATATTTGATGATTAGTCACGGATCCTTTAGCTGTTGGTGGGGTGACTACTTGTTCTGTTAGATGTCCATCTTCCATTTCCACAATACGATCGGCTACGTCCAAAATCCGGTTATCGT
This sequence comes from Spirulina subsalsa FACHB-351, assembly GCF_026130165.1. Classification (GTDB taxonomy): domain Bacteria; phylum Cyanobacteriota; class Cyanobacteriia; order Cyanobacteriales; family Spirulinaceae; genus Spirulina_A; species Spirulina_A subsalsa_A. The sequence continues at coordinate 20,738 of NZ_JAIHOM010000045.1, forward strand.
GGGTCACAAGCAGGATGCTACAGCCTTGTTCTCTCGCTAGTTTCTGCATTAATTCCACTACATCGCGCCCGGATTTACTATCGAGGGAGGCGGTGGGTTCGTCGGCTAGGACTAATTTGGGGTGGCTGACTAGGGCGCGAGCAATGGCGACTCGTTGTTTCTGTCCTCCTGAAAGTTGGGCGGGATAGTAGTTAACATGATCTTCTAGTCCGACGGCTTTTAGGATGTCAATGGAACGCTGTTTGGCTTCTTTTTCGCTGTGGGGATGGAGTTCAATGGACATCTGGACGTTTTGCCGGGCGGTGAGGGAATTTAACAAGTTGTGAGCTTGGAAAATATAGCCAATGTTGCGGCGAATTTTGACCATCTGGCGGCGGTTTGCGCCGACTAATTCTTGAGTGAGGACTTTCAGGCTTCCGCTATGGGGCGATCGCAATCCTCCCATTAAGGTGAGTAAGGTGGTTTTCCCGGAGCCAGATGGGCCTTTCATAATCACAATTTCCCCGGAATAGAGGGTTAAGTGAATATTAAACAGAATTTGTTTTTTCAGTGCGCCCTGACCAAAGAAAAAATCTAGATTGTGGATTTCTATAATTGGCTTCATTCGTTTAGGAGAGTCAACTTAAAGCAAAATGGTAGGATAATTTGAGCGTTACGGTATCAGGATGTTAAGCCAAGGGATAAGTTAAGCTGGGGGATAAGTTAAGCCGAGGGATAAAAGGACTCCAAAACGATGAATTTATGGTTGCGCGGGATAAAAAAAAGCCGCTGGGTTATTTTAGGATTGATCTTGGGTATTTCCTTATTTTTGCGGTTGACTATTCCCTTATTCGCTCACAGTAGTTTAACCCAGTGCCATTATAAAAATCAACCCCTCTATGGCAAGGTCAAAATTGTTGAAAATTTACCGGATTTTAAAATCAAAGTGGTTTCTAGTTTTCCCCAACTAAAAGTTCAGTGGGTAAACGCCTTCCCCAATCGTTGTGGACAATGGCAGTCTGTTGAGCATTTTCCAGATTTTACGGTGCAGTTTGTTGAGCATTTTCCAGATTTTACAGTGCAGTTTGTTGAGCATTTTCCAGGAATTTCTGCTATATCCGAAAGGGGGAATTCCTGACTTCCTACCGACGCTTTTCTACAGGGAGAGCGCGGGGCAAGTGGCGCGGATTGCCTAAAAAATATCGGCGGGATCGGCTGCATCTAAACGTCGTACAGCAATGACTCCTGAACCAATACACATCACCATGGTTAAGTTAAAAACTAAACTGGCTTTTTGGAAATCCATTTGCACAGGTAAGCTGGTTGCATCGGCTGTGACAGAATATAAGGTAGTGGAGAGTAAAAAACCGGGAATATAGCCTACAACGGCTAAAATAATGGCTTCTTGAAAGACGACTTTAAGTAAATAAGAAGATTTGTAGCCCATTGCTTTTAATGTGGCATATTCGGGCAAATGATCGGAAACGTCGGTATAGAGAATTTGGTAAACAATCACCATGCCCACAATAAATCCCATGCCTGCGCCAAGGGAGAAAATAAACCCAATGGCGGTGCTTTCTTGCCAGTAGGATTTCTCAAAATCAATAAATTCTTGACGGGATAAGACTAAAACATCATTGGGCAGTTGTTCTCTTAAAACATTAATGATCGGCTGAGGATCTGTCCCGGGATGAACTTTAATCACCCCTACATCAATGACGCTGGGATCTCGTGTTTTACCGAACATCCGAATAAAGTTTAAATCACTGGTAACAATGTTGCCATCTGCGCCAAAGGATGCCCCAAGGGGGAATAATCCGCCAACGGTTAAGCGCCGCCCAACGGCTTCGGTGGTGACGGTTTTTCCTTGATTGAACCATTCAACTACTGGACCAAATTCGGGGCGGGAACGTTCGTCAAATAACACCACATCGGAGAGTTTAATTTGATCTAAGTTGGCTTCAATGGCAGGGATTTTTAAGATGTTTTCATTGGGGTTAATGCCAATAACCATAATGGAGCGAGTGGCGTTAGTTTCAGGATTTTTCCAGAGGGCAAAGTCTAAGTATAAGGGATGGACGGAAGCGACTCCCTGCACGCCCAAGGCTTGATAAATCCGACGTTTAGAAAAGCTGGCCATTGCGATGAGGGCGTTGGATTCGGGACTCATCAGGAAAATATCGCCTTCGAGTTGGTTATGCAACACAACAGCACTGGCAAAGAGGGCATCTCTAAAGCCAAACTGCATGAACATCAAAATGTTGGCAAAACTAATGCCTGCTAGGGCCACCAAAAGGCGGATTTTTTCGTGGGTGAGTTGCAACCAAGCGAGGGGGATTTTCATGTTTTAAAGTAGGATTCTAACTAAAACTTTGGCGTTGGTGAGTCCGGCGACTTGTTGACTGGCGGCTGGGGGAAGCATAATATTCACTTCGACTACGCGAACATCGACATCGGCGGCGGGATCGGTGTCTAGTACGTCGCGTTTACCAATTTGTAGCCCAATGTTGCTGACGATGCCTTGTAATTCTCCCTCAAAGGAACCGCTTTGACTGGTGATGATGGCGCGTTGGTTGGGTTGCACTTTGCTAATATCACTTTCATAGACTTCTGCGACTACCATCATTTGGTTGGTTTGCCCGATTTGCACAATGCCTCCGGTTTCTTTGACGGTTTCTCCGGGGTGGGTGTTGATTTTGAGGATTTGGCCGGGAATGGGCGATCGCACAACCGCTAAGTCTAGATCCGCTTGGGCTTGCAAAAAGGCGGCTTTAGCTTGTTCTACTTGGGCTTGGGCTTGACGAATTTCGACGGGGCGGATTTCTTGAATGCGGGCTAAATTGGCTCGGGCTTCTTGGATTTGTTTGTTTAGGGTGGTTAGGAGATTCTGGGCGTTGGCTTTGGCTTCTTCTAGGCGTTTGTTGGCGGTTTCGAGGTTGAGACGGAGGCGATCGCGTTCTGAGGCGGAAACGGCTCCATCTTCGTATAATTGGGCATAGCGTTGATATTCAGTGTTGGCGTTGTTCCCTTCGGCTTCGAGACGTTGTAGGATGGCTCTTTGGCTTTCTTGTTCTAGGGCGAGTTGGGCGGTGAGGCGTTCAACAGTGGTGCGGGCGACTTCGATTTCTCCCTGTTTAGCCCCCGCTTGGACGATGGCTAGGTTGGCTTCGGCGACGGTAATTTCCTGTCGGGCGCGTTCGGCACCTGCCATGAGGCGGTTGTAATTATCAAGGACGGCAATCACTTGTTCCGGTTCGACGCGATCGCCTTGTTTCACCAATAAGCGCGCTACTTTCGCCCCTCCTGTGTTGGAAGGGGGAGCGACGTTAATCACTTCTCCGAGGGGTTCTATGCGTCCTAGGGCGGTGACAGCCTCTATGGTGGGGGGAGGTGCGCTCTCTTGGGATGAGGGGTTCTCGGCGACGTTAGGGGTCATTCGTAAGGCATACCAAGTGCTTCCTCCGACGGCTGCGATCGCCACTACAATCGCACCTACGATCAACCGTTTATCTCCGAGGATTTGCTCTAAGCGGGATTGTAGTTCAGTACCCATGACACTCTCTATTCTAATTCGGAGTTTTCCTTAATGTACCACTGTTTTCAAAAGCCGTCGGGGTAGGGTGTAGGGAAATTTAGAATTGATAATTTATAATTAATCATTAATTACGGTTCACTGTTGACTTTACCTCGCGTTTGCCACCAGCTACAAACCAGACGAATTTCATCATAAGAAAAACTATCATCCAAACATTCTTTAATCGGCGTTAAACGTTCCCCTCCTACTTTTTCAATAACTTCTATAATCTGTTTTTGTCGTTCCCCACGGACAAAGCGACTGATGTCAATGTCTTGCTGACATTTTATTAGATCACTCAAATGATTAACAATTGTTGTAGACTTTAAGTTCCTCTCTTGGGAAATTTGTTCCAAACTTAAGCCCTGCCGATATAACTCAAGGGTTTGCATTTGAGTATCGCTGAGACGATTAATGAAACTATTGTTTTGATAACAAAACTCACGAATCGCTGAAACGAACTGTTCCCCATAACGCTCTAACTTTTGCGCCCCTACCCCTGAAATTTTAGCAAAATCATCTAAATTTTGCGGCGTTTTCTCAGCCATTAACCGTAAACTATAATCCGCAAAAATAACATAGGGCGGCACACCATTTACATCCGCCAGTTGTTTGCGTAATTTTCGTAATCTTTCAAATAACATCTGGGCATCAGAACTTTGTAACGGTTCCTCTCCTGCCCGTTTTGTTGATTTTTGTGGAGTCACCGCAATGGAAACTTCGCGCTGTTTCCGTAACACTTCCCAACTTTTTTTATTCAACTTTAAAGTATTATAACCATCTTGGCTTTGATTGATTAATCCCTGATGAAGTAAAGCACGAGCTAACATTTTCCACTCCTCTTTACTCTTATCTTTACCAATGCCATAGGTCGAGAGTAAATGATGACCATATCCCTCAACTTTCTTACTCCGAGAACCCCGTAATACGTCAATAATATGACTCATGCCAAACTTCTCTTTAGTCCGGGCAACACAAGACAGAAACTTTTGCGCTTCAATTGTCCAATCTTCGATAGGTTTCGGGTCGCGACAATTATCACAATTCTGGCAATTTCCCTTAAACTTTTCCCCAAAATAGCTTAACTGAATAGTGCGGCGGCAAGTTGTTCCCTCCGCATAATCAATCATTTGTTCTAGTTGTTGGTAAGCAATGCGTTGTTCATTGGGATCGGGTTTTTGGTCGATAAAATATCGTACGCGAAAAATATCACTAGAACTATAAAATAAAATACAAGTTGCACTTTCCCCATCCCGTCCAGCCCGTCCTGATTCTTGATAGTATCCTTCTAAATTTCGGGGCAGATCATAATGTAGAACAAAGCGTACATCAGGCTTATTAATCCCCATGCCAAAGGCAATCGTAGCGACAATAATTTGCGCATCATCCCGGATAAAACAGGTTTGATTATGGTTGCGCAGTTCTGGAGTCATGCCTGCATGGTACGGTAAAGCAGAAATATTATCTCGTTGCAGACGGGCGGCAATTTCTTCAACATTTTTACGACTGAGACAATAGATAATGCCTGAACCATTAGCATGGTCTTGAATGATCTTGAGAAGTTGGAGATAACTGCGTTTTTCTTTAGGCTGAACGGCGTAGTATAAATTAGGACGATTAAAGCTGGCAATGTGAAAATGGGGGGCTTGTAGTGCCAGTTGGTTGATGATATCCTGTTGAACTCGTTGGGTTGCGGTGGCTGTGAGTGCCATCATGGGAACATCAGGATACCGTTGCCGTAAAAGCCTGAGTTGACGGTATTCCGGGCGGAAATCGTGACCCCATTCTGAGACACAATGGGCCTCATCAATGGCAAAAGACGCAAGACCTAGGCGATCGCGCAAAATATCCAAAAACGGGATAAAAGACTCACTCAACAAACGTTCTGGGGCAACATAGAGCAGCTTAATAGACCCCGAGAGAATTTGGTGTTCGCGATCGCGCACCTCCTCCCGTTCCAAGCTACTATTTAAAAAAGTCGCCCCAATCCCATTATTCTGTAGCGCATCCACCTGATCCTTCATCAGAGCAATCAAAGGAGACACCACAATCGTCACCCCAGACCGCAACAGAGCCGGGAGTTGATAACACAAAGACTTCCCGCCCCCCGTCGGCATAATCACCAACACATCCCGATTTTGCAGTGCCTCCGTGATAATTTGCCGTTGTCCGGGGCGGAAAGAATCATAACCAAAAAAGTGCTTGAGGGAACTTTCAAGGGAATTTAGTTGATACATTTAGACTATCTCCCAACAACCCCTTACAATACCTGATGCGTATAAGCGTGTTGTTTCACATTATCTTCCGCACTCACCATATTTTCCGCATTCAGCACCCGTTTTTTCTCCGTCGAGTAATTAAAATCCTCCTTCTTCGTCCCCAAAGGAATCAAAACCTGAGCTTCAGGGCGACGCTTATAAGTCCGAGAAGCCGCCACTGCCCGTTCCGCAAAATTTTCACACAATTTCGCATCACTCGGAAACTCCGCCGGAATCGTGATTTCATCCGCCCCAAAAAAATCTCCTAAATTCTTGCCAGAAGCCCATTGATAAGACGTAGGAATCCCCTTCATCAGTGCTTCCAACGCAGAACTAGGAATCGGTTCAATCACTTCCACTTGGGAAACTTCCCCCCCATCCCGCACAAAACAAGTCGCTAAACCAAAAACACAATAATCTGTAGCCGAAACATCAGGGGCATTAGGGAATAAAGTTGCAGAGGCCATATAAGGTGCAGTAATAATTTCTCTCTTCAAGGATCTTATCAGAAATTTCCCTTTTCCAAGACCTACGACCAACCCTTTCCCCCCCATTCCATCCACAGCCACCATTAATTCATCGCCACCCCTAGACAATCCCTGAAAATATATGTAACATATTTGTAGTATGTTTTGCGATTCACAGTCAACACCTTCCCAAGGCGCAGAATCCCGAAAATCGCTAACCTTATTGGCATAGACCATCATGGCTTACGAACCCTTATCCTTATCCACGCCAACACCTGTATTATCTTGGGCTGGGCATCCCCTCGCCTCAGATGAACTAAAAATGGCGAAAAACGTCGCCTCCTTACCCTTTGTGTTCAAGCACGTTGCCTTAATGCCAGATGTTCACCTCGGGAAAGGGGCTTTAGTTGGCTCAGTCATTGCCACCAAAGACGCCGTTATTCCCGCCGCCGTTGGCGTTGATATTGGCTGTGGCATGGCCGCCGTCAAAATGCCCTTTCATGCCGATCAATTAGAAGGTAAACTCAAGGAAATTCGCCTTGCTATTGAAGCAGAAATTCCCGTTGGCTTCAACCAAAACAAAGAAGTCGAAAAAGCCGCCACCAACTGGCAAGGCTGGAAAGACTTTAAAGAACTCCATGTAGGAGTCCAACGCTTTGAAAGCCGCGCCCTACATCAAATGGGAACATTAGGGGGAGGAAATCACTTCATTGAATTATGTTTAGACAGTGAAAATTCCATCTGGTTAATGCTTCATTCCGGCTCCCGTTATATCGGCAACCAACTAGCCCAATGCCATATCAGCACCGCCAAGGAATTAATGAAACTAGCCGGGCAAAAATTACCCGACCCAGACCTAGCCTACTTTGTCACAGAAACCCCTGAATTCCAACACTATTGGCGGGACTTACAATGGGCGCAAAATTACGCCCGTTACAACCGGGATGTCATGATGATGCGTTTCAAACGCATTGTAGAAAAATATGTTGCTGGAGGAAAACCCACCAAACCCTTATTAACCGTCAATTGTCATCATAACTACGCCGAAAAAGAAATTCATTTTGGCGAAGAAGTCTATGTCACTCGGAAAGGTGCCGTGCGTGCAACTACCGAAGATTATGGGATTATTCCCGGTTCTATGGGCGCAAAATCCTTTATTGTCAAAGGCAAAGGCAACGTTCACAGTTACTGTAGTTGTAGTCACGGTGCAGGGCGGAAAATGTCTCGGACTAAAGCGAAAAAGCACTTTTCCGTAGATGATTTAGTCGAACAAACCAAGGGGATTGAATGCCGAAAAGATGTCCATGTTTTGGATGAAATTCCCGGCGCTTATAAGTCTATTGAGGAGGTCATGAATCAACAAGCCGATTTAGTAGAAATTGTTGCCACTTTGCGCCAAGTAGTTTGTGTAAAAGGTTGAATCTATTCACCAAGAAACCGGGTTTTTGGGAAGGTTTGGGGGGAAAATGAGGGGATGAGTGCAACCCGGTTTCTTGGCTAGTGGGGGCACAGGGTTTGCAGATGACGGAGGAGGAATGTGAGATAATTGAGTTTAAGTTAATGTCTTATGATGCTATCAATCTCTGGCTGAGTTTGTCCAAGATATATCAGAAACTGACACCTAAGATCCGCCTTCGAGCAAAAGCACTGGAAGAGATGGGTATTAAGTCTTTAGATGCTTTACACATTGCCAGCGCGGAAGCGTCTGGGAGTGATTATTTTCTCACCTGCGATAAACGTCTGATTAATCGCTGCCAAGGACTAGATTTACCCGTTATGAATCCTACCTATTTTATCACGGAGGTTGATTATGAAGGTTGATTTACCGACGGAACAACAAGTTATCAAAGAGGCGCTAAAAATCCTATCTGCTCACATGGCTCCTGTCAAATTTGCGAGATTTGTTGTGGCTTGTCAACTGGGGGAAGGGGATTATTTGTTGAGTAAAGATGAGATATTTTTGGATGAAACAGTGGATAGTTTATATGAGAAGGTTCGGGCTTTTGAGCAGGGAAAAACTTGAGGTAGCGTTTACAAAAAAGAATCGCTCGATATCAATCTCCAGTTACCCATTGGGGAGGCGATCGCGTGAGTTTCGACCCCCGTCCGCCCGGAGTGGTAACGTTGAAGGGGGACGATAATCTCTAGGGAAGTGGTAAGTCATTTCCAGTGAAGCGATCGCTAGAGGTCTTCAGCAACCGGGTTTCTCGGTGGCGGGGGTGGGGTAAAATCCCGATGGTATCCCCTATCCGGTGTGCGGCGATGGATGAACCCAGAGTGCAGGCTTATTATCACGAGAAATATACAGTCTGTTCCCGGCTTCTGACTCAACAATAGGAATCGTCAGTAAAGATTCGCGAATGTTGCCGAGTATATTTTTTTTATACCAATCCTCATCAAAATCATCATTAGCAGGAGGACAACTATTCGCAGCAAGTTGATATAAATCAAACCACTCCTGTTCACTAACATACTCCAAAACCTTTTGATAAAGTAATACACCTCTTTCTATAATTTCTTTATTTCTGTCTACATCAGAACTATCACCTTGTAAATACAGACCATCCCGTTCAGTTTTAGGATTGAAATTTACACTGTTAAAAACCATAGGAAAAGAAAATGATTCTGTCCCAATCAATGGAAATGCACAAAACAAGCGAGGCGTATTATGTTTTATTGGTTTGATTTTATATTTAGAGCCAACTGGTTCAATTTCAATTGCTAGTTCTATTCCTTCTGAATCAGTTGCATAGAGCAAATAAATTTCATCTTCTTGATCACCACAAAAACAAAGAAACTGTAATATGAACAAGCTATCCGTACAAACAATTTTATCAACTAAAGTGAACTCTGATTCTTTTGAGTTTACTGCATCTTTGATTTTGATTGTTCCAATTTGATTTTCTACAAACGCCAATGTATAAAGAATCGATGATTCAAAATCTTCAAGTGTAAGAGTTGCAATTAACTGGTTTGGATTCTTGTACAAGAATTTTGTCCAAGGATCTTGGATAGATTTTATCTGAGTCTTCTGGTAACTAGACCAAGAATTTTCAACTCCTTCAATTAATTCTTCTTCCGTAGAGCCTTGGCGATCAAGAGTAATGCTGAATGAGTATAGGCTTTCTTCATCTGAATATATTCCTTCTACGTCTACTAGTCGAGATAGTGTATGAGTTGTTAAAAAGCCTGTTCCGAATCGACCAATACTCTTCGTGCCTTCTTTAGACGAAAGTTGATGAACTAAATTGGTGACATTTCTGGGAGAAAAGTGTCCTCCATTATGCCTGAATTCTAGTACATCACTCGAAAGGTTGATTTCAATATCAACTGGTCGATCTTGATATGTATCCCTTGCATTTTGTAGCAATTCCCATATCCAACGACGTTTATCTTTATCATTGGCATTTGCTAATTGATTTAATCGATTTCTTATTTTCTGTGCAATAGAACGATTGCCGTCTCTCTTGCGTTCTTCCTCAACTGGATCGTAGTTATCAGGTCTAGACATGACTAGCTATTTTCTCCACAAACGATAAAGAGTAAACAAAGTGATTCTAGAAAGGGAAGGATTTTATGACTACTTCTCTTGAACTGTAAGTCTTCAGAAAATAAAGAGGGCTGTTAAACAGTCTATTTAAAGATGCAACCTCCAAATTATCCCAAACTTTAGATGTTCAGTAATATAGTTTTTCTGAGTATGGCAGTGGATTCAACCAGTTCGAGAAAATCTTACAAAAGCTTAAACAGTATTAAAAAAAAGGTAAAGATTTAGGTGAGGAGTTGACAAACGAACTGTTTAACACACTTCGCGCCACCCCGGAAACTGAGTCTACCATAGCCTCCCTGCCTTTTGAACAGCGACCCCTCCTTACCGCCCCCCGATTCCCTCAGATTTGCGATCGCACCCTAAATCCAGAAATCGGGTTTCTGCCACAACTTCAGCATCCCACTGCCCTCCCCATTCCCGAAGCTGTGAGTTTAAGGTTTAGAGTGTATTGGGATCAATGCCCAGTTCCCGGAGTTTGGCAAAAGCGCGATCGCGCTCCTCAAAAACTGCTTCAGGTTCCTTAAATAATTCTCCATCAGGATGATACACCGCTAAACCTTCAGGAGAGCATTCAAAACGGATATTCAAAAGGGGAGAAGTCCAGGGAAGATGGAGGGGGGTCAGCAGGGTAAAACCCTGATCGGGGCGGGTACGGTGGAAGCCCCAAAAATTATCCTGTTCGGGATCATAAAAAAACATTTCCAACACCCCATATTGTTCATAGAACATTTGCTTATTTGTCATTTCTGCCATCGTGTTGCTGGGAGAAATAATTTCAAAAACCACTTGAGGAGCAATGTTATCTTCTTCCCATTGTTTATAGCTGGATCTGTCCCCGGCAGGGCGGCCCAGGGCAACGAAAACATCAGGGGCTTGGCAGGGGGCGGGGGGTTGCGTAACGGGGACAGGATACCAGAGGAGATCCCCCGCAACAAAAGCCTGCTGGTCTTTCAGGAGTCGCTTCAGGTTGGCGACGAGGCGCACAATCCAGCGATATTGCAAGGTGTTTTCTGCCATAGGTTGGCCGTCGGTGTCGGGGTAGAGGGTTTGGGGAGTGATGGGGGTGTGAACCATGGGGAGAAGGTGGTAGGAGTTTAGATTTGACACTCTCAGGTCTAAAGACGCTGAGATTCTTGAATAGCCCAAAGATTGAGCTTCAAAGGCGTAGTCAAAACACCTCTACTGATTCCACTCAGGTCAAGCCCAAGTGTTACCGCTACCTTTCTTAGGATAGCGGGGAATCTTCCATGATCAGGTGCGGGGTTGTGTCCTCTCCTTTGGTTTGGCTTAAAATAGTAGATTTAGCTGCACGGGAGATTGCGTGGTGAATTGGAGTGATGTGCAAAACCGGGTAATGGAAGCAGTGGCTCGCTATGGCGATCGCACCGATTTCCTCACCATTCGTCTCGAAACCTCCGAAAGTACCCAAATTGTTTTGGAATCGCGGCGGTTGGGGGTTTGCCAGTTTTGACCAGTTGGATCAATTGGAGGTGCAGATTTTGGCTAGTGGGGGGAAAGAAACCGGGTTTCAGGGATGCTGTAGTGGGAAATGGGTCGGTGCAAGAAACCCGGTTTCAGGTTTGAGGTCGGAAACCTGGGAACTGCCGACGGGGAAACTCAACCAAACTCTGAAAAAGCATAGTCAAGACGAAACAGTTAATCCGGTGGGGTCAAAATAGGCGTTCCCGTAGCGTCTCACAACGAGAATCGCCCCTCCAAAAACCCCATTGCTAGGGGTGAGAATCCCCCACCCCTCATCTCAAGGATTACACCGCAGACAGCGCCTTATCCTCGCTCACCGCTCCCGCTTCGGGACTATCGGCCTCCGACGGGGGAACCACTTGCCAGAACTTCGGTAAAGCATTCTCCCAATCCCCTAAAATCGCCTTGCCTTTAGGACTCCCCGTTTTCTCAACATGGGCTTCAATTAACCCCTTGAGTTGTTGCTCCCCGGCCGGAGTAGCAACGCGCTGAATCTTGACGATTTCTGGGTTAACATGACTGGGAAAACGGCCACTTTCATCATAGAAATAAGCCAATCCCCCCGTCATCCCCGCACCCACATTGCGGCCACAGGAGCCTAACACCACAATCACACCCCCAGTCATATACTCACAACAGTGATCTCCCGCCCCTTCAATTACGGCCTGGCCCAGGGAGTTCCGCACCGCGAAACGTTCCCCAGCGCGTCCATTGGCGTAAAGAGTGCCACCTGTTGCCCCGTAGAGGCAGGTATTGCCCACAATGGCATTATCCGCCGGATTATAAGGCGCGTTGGCGGGAGGGGTGATGATAATTTCGCCCCCGTGCATCCCTTTCCCCACATAATCATTGGCCTCTCCGGTCAAGTGTAAGATCATGCCGGGGAGGTTAAAGGCCCCGAAACTTTGCCCGGCCGCCCCTTGGAAATTCAAGTTTAGCTGTCCAGCAAACCCTTGATCTCCGTAGCGTTTGGCAATTTCTCCGGCAATCCGAGCGCCTACACTGCGGTCCGTATTGACAATGTTCACCGTTTTGGTAACAGTGCCTTGGTCTGTGATTGCACCCATAATCTCAGCATCGGCTAATAGTTCATCATCCAAGACCGGGCCATTACTGTGAACCGCTTCATGGACTAACCAAGACCGATCTTCCGTCACTGGGGGTAAAGTTAAACAGGTGACATTTAACCCTTGGGTTTTGGTCACAGCATAATGGTCCCGCGCTTTGAGCAAATCAGAACGACCGATGATTTCCTCTAGGGAACGATACCCTAAACGGGCGAGGAGTTGGCGCACTTCTTCGGCCACAAAATAGAAGAAATTCACCACATCATCGGGGGTACCGGGGAACCGTTTGCGCAGGCGTTCCTGTTGAGTGGCCACCCCGACGGGACAAGCGTTAGTATGGCAGACCCGAGCCATGATACAACCTTCCGCAATCATTGCCACAGAACCAAAGCCGTATTCTTCAGCCCCCATGAGGGCGGCCATGATGACATCGTATCCGGTTTTGATGCCACCATCGGCTCGTAGGAGAACGCGATCGCGCAGATGATTTTCCAGTAACGAACGATGCACCTCCGTCACCCCCAATTCCCAAGGCACCCCGGCGTGTTTAATCGAACTCAAAGGAGAAGCCCCAGTCCCCCCATCATGGCCAGAAATTTGAATCACATCCGCATTGGCCTTTGCCACCCCAGCGGCCACCGTACCAATGCCAATTTCCGCCACCAACTTAACCGAAACCTTCGCCGTGGGGTTGATTTGGTGGAGGTCAAAGATCAATTGTGCTAAGTCTTCAATGGAATAAATATCATGGTGAGGAGGGGGAGAAATCAGCGTCACCCCCGCTTTAGACCGCCGCAACATAGCAATATAATCACTCACCTTTTTCCCCGGCAACTGACCCCCTTCGCCCGGTTTTGCCCCTTGCGCCATTTTGATTTCCACTTGGTCGCCACTCATCAAATACTCAGGAGTCACCCCAAAGCGTCCCGAGGCCACTTGTTTGACCGCAGAATTGGCCGTGTCTCCCTTGCGCAGGCCTTTCAAATAGGGGTGAGAGGGCGATAAACCGTTCTCATCCACATCATCAATCACCCGGTAGCGTAGGGAGTCCTCGCCCCCTTCCCCCGAGTTGGATTTCCCCCCCATACGATTCATCGCCACCGCGAGAGTTTCGTGGGCTTCCGGGGATAAAGCCCCCAAGGACATCGCCCCACTACAGAAGCGTTTGACAATTTCTTCCACCCCTTCCACGTCATCCAGGGCAATGGGGGAGCGATCGCTGTTAAAGTCCAATAAATCCCGTAAAGCAGTAGCTGGGCGGTCTTCGAGATACTTCAAATACGTCTCATAATGATCATAGCCCTGTTCAATCAAGGCTTTAGCCCCATTCCCTTCTTCCTGCATGGTTTTAAAGCCACGCACCGCACTATGAAGGGCTTTCGCCATCTCCGGCGAATTCATATGATATTCCCCACCGGGTTTATACTTCACAAAACCATAGTTTTCCAGCTTGTTGGCGTGGAGTTCCGGGAAAGCGCGCTGATGGAAGGTCATGGTTTCTTGAGCCAAATCCGCTAAAGTCATACCCCCCAAACGGGAAGTCGTCCCCTTAAAGCAGAAATCAACCACATCGGGACCCAAACCAATGGCCTCGAAAATTTGCGCCCCATGATAGGAGGCCAACAGAGAAATCCCCATTTTAGAGAGAATTTTCAGTAATCCCGCCTCTACCGCCTTGCGATAGTGGGATTGGGCTTCAGATCGGCTTAATTGCGCAATCTGACCCCGTTCCATCATCTTTTGAGTCTTATCACTCTGCCACCAGTCTCGGACGGTTTCTAGGGCTAAATAGGGGCAAATGGCAGAGGCTCCATAACCCACTAAACAGGCGAAATGATGGGTACTCCAACATTGAGCCGTTTCCACCACAATAGAGGCCTCTAGGCGCAGTCCCTCCCGGATAAGATGGTGATGGACAGCCCCCACAGCCAACATGGGAGGAATATAGGTCTGGTCAGCCGGGAGGGGTTCCGTTGCCCCTTGGGGGGAAATCGCATCACTTAAAATCAGAATGTGACTCCCGCCTTTCACCGCTTCGGCGGCTTGCTGGGTGAGGGTTTCTAAGGCTCTTTGTAACCCGGTTGGACCATCGGCGACGGGGTAACGGGTGGAGAGGGGGGCCGGGGCAAAATTGGAGGCTTTAATGGCCGCTAATTCCCCTTCGTTTAACACCGGAGTAGAGACTTTCAGCGTGGCCACATCTGACGGTTGCACGTTGAGCAAATTCCCCCGCTTCCCTAATTCCATCACTAAGGACATGACCAAACTTTCCCGTAGAGGGTCAATGGGGGGGTTAGTCACTTGGGCAAAACGCTGCTTAAAGTAGTCGTAGACCAGACGGGGTTTTTCTGAGAGAACCGCTAAGGGGGCATCATCTCCCATACAGAATGTGGGTTCTTTGCCATCTAGGGCCATAGAAATCACAATCATTTCCACATCTTCGGCGGTGTAGCCGAAGCTGGTTTGTTGTTGCAACAGTTCCGGGTGGCTATAGGTGCGTTGGTCGCCGAATGGTTGCGCGGACAGGGACTGACGATGGGTTTTGACCCATTCCCCAAAGGGTTTAGAAATGGCGATGCGTTCTTTAATTTCCCAATTTTTCTGAACTTCGTGGGTTTCTAAGTCTACGGCCATCACTTGACCGGGGCCTAAGCGTCCTTTTTCAATAATGCGACTTTCATCAATGGGAACCACTCCGGCCTCGGAGGCGACAATGACTAACCCATCATGGGTCAGACAATAGCGGGCCGGGCGTAATCCGTTGCGGTCTAAGCTCGCGCCGACGGTTTTTCCATCACAGAAGACTAAGAGCGCTGGCCCGTCCCAAGGTTCTTGGATACTACTGTAAAATTCGTAAAAGTCGGCAATGTGGGGATAGGGTTCTAAGTCGGGTTGATTTTTGTAGGCTTCGGGAACCAAAATCATGGCCGCTTCCAAGGGACTGTAGCCTGTACGCACTAACAGTTCCATTGTACTATCTAAGTTAGCGGAGTCACTATTGGCGGGGTTAACAATGGGGGTGAGGCCTTGGAGTTCTTCCTGAGTCCAGCCGGGTACAGTGAGATGATTTTCCCGGGCGGCCATCCAGTTAATATTGCCGAGGAGGGTGTTAATTTCGCCGTTATGCCCCAGTAAACGCATGGGTTGGGCGAGATACCATTTGGGCATGGTATTGGTGCTAAAACGGCGGTGATAGACGGCGAATAGGCTGGTGTATTGGGGGTTTTTGAGGTCGGAGTAAAAGTCGCCGAGGATGACGGAACGCACCATTCCTTTATAGACTAGGGTGCGGCAGGAGAAGGAGCAGATATAGAAGTCATCGGAGAGTTTTTTTCCGACTCGCGATCGCGCAATATACAAAACCCGGTCCAATTCCGCCCCACTCAAAGTATCCGATGTCACCATCACCTGTTCAATTCGGGGCATATATTGCCGCGCTTGGGGGCCGAGAACTTCGGGATGAGTCGGCACTACCCGCCACCCCAACACCTGCACCCCCACCTGTTGCACCATCTCCTCAATATAAGCCCGTCCGGCTTGGGCTTCGGCTTCTCCTTGGGGCAAGAACACCATCCCTACACCCAATTGATCAACTCCGGGCATGGGGATCTGATGTTCGCTAAACCAAGACTCAAACACTAAGCGAGGAATCCCTGTCATGATGCCTGCACCATCGCCGGAATCGTAATCGGCACTACAGCCTCCCCGATGTTCGAGACAACCTAATGCCCCCAGTGCCTGTTCAATAATTTCATGGTTGACGCTTCCGGTGGTATTGGCGAGAAAGCCTACTCCACAAGCATCTCGTTCTTCTACTAGCCAAGGCTGACCCGGGTAGGGATGTTCTACTGTAGAAGTATGTTTAAGGGTTTGATTTTCCATATTGTGCGTTAACCTGATTGACGGTTGATTTTTTTGATAAGGGTTCGTGGACAGTGAAAGGTTTACTGTCCACTACTTTAGTGATCTTAAACTCCGATCCGAGAGATTGATCTAGGCGGAAGAAGCATTTAGTCCACCCTTCATCATGAGGACTTCAGTCCGGGCTGATCACAGGGGGATCGTCCATTATATCGGTCTGGGCTGAAATTGCAAGTCTACAAACCGAATTGCTTGTTGTTGGGCTTTAGCCCTAAAATGCGCGCTGAAGCGCAACTACAAACCGAATTGCTCGTTGTTGGGCTTTAGCCCTAAAATGCGCGCTGAAGCGCAACTACAAACCGAATTGCTCGTTGTTGGGCTTTAGCCCTAAAATGCGCGCTGAAGCGCAACTACGAACCTTTGATGAAATTTTAAAGAAAAATGTACGAGTATCTTGACGCTCCCATCGCTAAAAGCGAGGGATTCCCTGTTCAACCAGTTACCTTATCTACTAAGCTCTCACCTAATAGACAGTGGGTAGTCTGTCCGAGGGCTTAAATTCCTGTCCGCCCGACAGTAT
>NZ_JAIHOM010000046.1 GCF_026130165.1 Spirulina subsalsa FACHB-351
CGCCCCCAGCGCGCCCCCCGTGGTGAATAACACCCGGCCCAATCCCGCCCCGGTAGCCCGGCCCAATCCCGCCCCCAGCGCGCCCCCCGTGGTGAACAACACCCGCCCCAACCCTCGCCCGAGCGCCAGTTCCCAACCCCCAGAAACCCCCGTCGTTGAAATTCCCAGTAACTTAATCGACAGTCCCAGTCAACTCCGTTTACCCAATGGCCAAAACCCCACCATGCAGGCCGGAGGAGGGACAAATACCCTTGTAGACACTGCCACCTATGGCGCACCCCAACCCCGCGCCCAACAGCGTCCTAACGTCGTCCTGAGTGAACGGGGGACAGGGTGCAGTACCGTTGTCCGCAATGGACAGTTAACCAGTGCGCGCTGTGGGGTAGCACCAGAAAGCAATACCCAAACCGCTAGTCGGGGCAATACCAGCACCCCCCGTCAACAAGTCGTAATTCCCCGTTCCCTGAGTCGGGATCTGCCCCCCTCTGCCCGTGACGCAGCCGCTGTTGCTTCCACAAGGGCGATCGCACCCTCCAATCCCGTCTCCCTCTCCCAACTCCCCGACCGAGTACGCCAACAAATTAGCGCCAACCCCTCCCCCCGTTCCCATAGTCGGGTGCAAGTCGTTCCCCCCTCCGGCGTTCCCATGCCCGGCAGTCCAAACAGCCCCTATAATCGTTCCACACTCAACTATCCCCGCGCCTACCCCAACAACGGCAACACCTCCCTCCTCTTCCCCCTCTCCATCCCCGCCCGCATCGGTTCCGCCTTCGGGTGGCGAATCCATCCCATTCACGGCACATGGCGACTCCACGCCGGAACCGACATCCCAGCCCCCCAAGGAACCCCCGTCCTCGCCTCCTATCATGGCGAAGTCGCCCTAGCTGGGAACGCCGGAGGTTACGGTTTAATGGTCATCCTGCGCCACGAACAAGGCAGCCAAGAATCCCGTTATGCACACCTTTCCCAAATCTTTGTCAGCCCCGGACAATGGATTGAGCAAGGAGAAGTCATTGGCCTAGTCGGTAGCACCGGACAATCCACCGGCCCCCACCTTCACTTTGAATGGCGGCACCTCATCGGCAACGAATGGATTCCCGTCGATGCCGGCCCCCATCTCGAATATGCCATGGCGCAAATGTTAGGGGAAATGGACACCGCTCAAACGGAGTTAGACTCCCTGAATGCCAGCCTCAACTATCCCCTCTTGAATTCCGAAACTCTGGGGCAACGAGTCCTCAATAGCGGGATTATGTTCCTTATAGACTCCCAAAATCGTCCCCCAAGCGCCTCAGAGGAACTAGAGACTGATGTAGAGAACATGACGGAGAGCAATGCCATCTATGACGAAGCCATACAGGGTTTACTGGTCAGTCCTTTAGATGACATGATTGACCCCATCGACACTATTGGTGACATTAACGCCCTAGATGGACTGGCCGCTCTAGATAACCGTGTTCGGTCAAGAATTCTAGATTAGTGGGTGGGCAATGCCTAACGGCGATCTAAGGTTGTTTCACCCTGCCACCGAAGGGATCTCTCTTCTGTCACTCTGGAAGACTTTAACGAATCTTCGCCATCACAGCGAACCAGAGAATCAGGGTTTGAACCGGGTCTGACAGAAGAGGGATATCTATTCCCTGTTCCCTTGGCTTTCCCTTGTGGATGACAAAACTCAACTGGAAACGCTACACAAACAAAAGAGGGTTGAAGTTGGGGGAAACGTGGGCTAATGTAGGGGCATTTTAAGGTGATAGAGGGATGCAGTGATGAAGCGTTGGGGTTGGTTGTTGGTGGGTGGGGTGTTGTTGTGGGAGTCGGGGGTGAATAGGGCAGAGGTGAGGGGAGCAACCGTGGAAATAGCCCAAACCCCCCTTGAAGAAGCAGAACAACTGAATCAGCAAGTCATTCAACTTTATCAAGCCGGGAACTATGAAGCCGCCATTCCCTTGATGGAAAGAGTCTTAACCCTTCGCCAGCAGGTATTAGGAACACAGCATCCTGATGTCGCCAATAGCCTCAACAACCTGGCCTTTTTATATGAAGCTCAAGGCCGCTACTCCGAAGCCGAACCCCTCTATCTTCAAGCCCTAGAGAGCAGAAAGCGTCTCTGGGGAACAGAACATCCTGATGTAGCAACCAGCCTCAATAACTTAGCCGGATTGTATTCCTCCCAAGGTCGATACTCCGAAGCCGAATCCCTGTATCTCCAAGCTTTGGAGATCAGAAAACACCTCTTAGGAGAAGAACATCCCACTGTAGCCACCAGTCTTAACAACTTGGCCTTTTTATACACCTCTCAAGGTCGATACTCCGAAGCCGAACCCCTCTATCTTCAAGCCTTAGAGCTATATAAACGGCTGTTAGGTGAAGAACATCCTGAGCTAGCAGCCACCCTCAACAACTTAGCCTTTTTATACTCCTCTCAAGGCCGATATGCAGAAGCTGAACCCCTCTATCTTCAAGCCTTAGAGCTATATAAATTGCTGTTCGGCGCAGAAGATCCTAATCTAGCCGATAGCCTCAATAACCTAGCCGGATTGTACTTATCCCAAGGTCGATATCTAGAAGCCGAACCCTTGTATCTTCAAGCTTTAGGCATGAGAAAACATCAATTCGGGGTAGAACATCCCTCCGTCGCCCAAAGCCTGAACAACTTGGCCATTTTGTACTCATCCCAAGGCCGATATGCAGAAGCCGAACCCCTCTATCTTCAAGCCTTGGAGATGAGAAAACGCCTACTCGGGGTAGAACATCCCTCCGTCGCAGATAGCCTCAACAATTTAGCCGAATTGTACCGTTTCCAAGGTCGATACCCAGAAGCCGAACCCCTCTATCTTCAAGCCTTGGAGATGAGAAAACGCCAATTCGGGGTAGAACACTCCCTCGTCGCACAAAGCCTCCATAACTTAGCTGGATTATATGAATCCCAAGGCCGATACTCCGAAGCCGAACCCTTGTATTTCCAAGCTTTGGAGATTAACCAACGTCTATTAGGAACAGAACATGGGTCTGTAGCCACTAGCCTCAATAACTTAGCCACGTTGTATTATGCCCAAGGTCGATATCCAGAAGCCGAACCCCTCCTACGCCAAGCCTTAGAGATAAGAGAGCGCCTCTGGGGAAAAGAGCATCCTGATGTTGCAACCAGCCTCAACAACTTAGCGGAATTGTACCGTTCTCAAGGTCGATACCGAGACGCGCAACCTCTCTATATTCAGGTTTTAGAGATGAGGAAACGCCTCTTCGCAACAGAACACCCCTCTCTAGCCACTAGCCTGAATAACTTGGCATTTTTATACTTATTGCAAGAAAGATACCCAGCAGCAGAACCCCTGTTCCATCAAGCCTTAGAAATGAGAAAACAGCTATTGGGAGAGCAACATCCCGATATAGCGGCCAGTCTCAACAATTTAGCCTTACTCCATCAATCTCAAGGGGATGTCACTAATGCCGTTAACTTCCTTCGTCAAGGTTTAGACATAGAAGAACACAACCTTGACACTATCCTCGCAACAGGTTCAGAATCCCAAAAACAGGATTATATGAATACCCTCCGAGGTACTACTCAATCCGCCATTTCCCTCCATCTGCAAACCGCCCCCAATGACCCCGAAGCCGCAAACCTGGCCTTCACCACCCTCCTCCGCCGTAAAGGACGCATCCTCGAAGCCGTTACAAATAACCTGCAAACCTTGCGCCAAAACCTGACCCCCGCCAACCAAAAACTCCTCGATAACCTCACCCGCACCCGTTCCCAACTCGCCGCCCTCACCTTTAACCCGCCCGAAAACCTTCCCCCAGAACAATATCGCCAACAACTCAGCCAACTGCAAAACCAAGCCAATGAACTAGAGGTCCAACTCGCCCGCAACAGTGCAGAATTTCGCCAACAAACAGCATCCGTTACCATCGAAGCCATTCAAGCCCTTATCCCCCGTGATGCGGCTTTAATTGAACTGGTGGTTTATCGACCTTTTCACCCCAAAGCACCACCAGGAGAACAGTGGGGAGAACCCCACTATGGGGCTTATCTTCTCCAATCGAGTGGACCCCCCCAATGGGTAGACTTGGGACGAGCAGAACCCATTGATGCGCTTAGAGTGCGAGTTCACCGCGACCTCACCAATTCTGCTCGTCGTCCTGAAAATTCACTCAAACCCAATGCCCGTCAATTGGATGAAATGGTTATGCAGCCCATTCGCGCTCAATTGGGCAATACGAAACAACTCCTAATCTCTCCTGATGGACAATTAAACTTACTACCGTTTGCGGCCTTGGTGGATGAGAATGGACAGTATTTAGTCGAGAATTACTCCATTACCTATCTCACCACAGGACGGGATTTAATTCGCTTCCAAGAGTATCTCCCCAGCCAAAACCCGCCCCTCATCTTAGCCAATCCCGATTATCGCCAAGCCGATTCCTTATCAATTGTTGCTAGTCGCGGCCGGGGAGATACTCAACGGTCTTTAGATTTAGGAAAATTAACCTTTGCTGCTCTTCCCTATACAGAAGTAGAAGGGAAAGCCCTGCAAAACTTACTCCCGGAGGCTGTTGTTTTAATGGGCGATGAGGCGACGGAAAATGTCCTTCAACAAACCCCATCCCCCCGAATGCTTCACCTGGCGACTCATGGCTTTTTCTTGCCGGATATAGCTAGTCGAGAATTAGCTGTGCCGCAATCTTTCAGTGGGTTACTCTCCAGAGAAGCTCCCCTGTTGCGTTCGGGTTTAGCTTTGGCTGGGTTTAATGAGCGTCGCAGTGGGGGCGAGGATGGGGTTTTAACGGCGTTGGAGGTGGCGGGGTTGAATTTGTGGGGGACTCAGTTGGTGGTGCTGTCGGCCTGTGAGACGGGGATAGGTGAGGTGAATAATGGGGAGGGGGTTTATGGGTTACGTCGGGCGCTGGTGATGGCGGGTTCCGAGAGTCAGGTGATGAGTTTGTGGAAGGTTTCGGATGAGGGGACGAAGGATTTTATGGTGGAGTATTATGAGCGGGTTTTGAGGGGTGAGGGACGAGGGGAGGCGCTGCGTCAGGTGCAGTTGGGGATGTTACGGGGTGACAGGTATGGGCATCCCTATTATTGGGCGGCGTTTATTCCGTCGGGGGATTGGCGAGAGATGGGGGATTGAATCCTTGATGGCCTAGGGTCTAAGGGAGCAGGGGGGCAGGGGAGCAGGGGAGAGGGGGAGCAGGGGAGAGGGGGAGCAGGGGAGAAGTAATAGGGAATTGATAATTGACATGATATTTCTCTTCTGTCAGATCGGGTTCAAACCCTTATTCTCTCGTTCGCTGTGATGGCGAAGATTCGTTAAAATCTTCCAGAGTGACAGAAGAGGGATATATGCCTAACGGCAAAAGATCCACTAAGTGGCACAGCAAGCCCTAGCTAGAGATTCTTCCTGTTGCATAAGTGATATCACGTAATCGATTCTTGGCGACATAAAAATCCAATGTTTTTACTTAAACAAGAATACAGACAAAGAGCGACATTTCCTGATATTAAAGTCATAAAATCCGTGTAAATCATGAATTGTGACAGTTTTTTCATAATATCTTTCCGTAAACTTTACAGAAGTTATTTTTTTCGCTATGTTAGGAGAGACTAAGTAAATTCTGACTCTTGAACCCAGTTACTTTGAAAAGGACTACAACAATCAAACAACTATATACATCGACGAACTGTCAGCCTATACCTTCAATTCTACGGAGCAACCCCAAAAACGATGGCACTTTCATCAGAAGACTTGATGACTCGTTCATCTATCCGCACTTATTTGCATGACCTCAAAAATTCTCTGAACTTAGTTAAAAATTGTGTTGAGTTATCCAGTGATCTCACCCAAGAACTACGTCAGCAGATTAACGACCTCTCCCAAGACCCCTCTCATAAAAGTCGCGTGGACGGGGAAATATACGAAAATCTGAGCGATTTGCAGGAAAACTCAGAAATCGTCCAGCGCCATAGTAATCGCATCCTCACCCTCATTCAGCGTCTTGAGTTAGAACTTTAACTCAAATTAAAAGTTTTGACTGAAACAGTCAACATTGCTGTTCGATTTACCAGTCTTCAACGGTGCGTCTTCACATTTTTTTTACCGTTTTCGAGTATTTCAAAGTTAGAATTTCTGTACTTATTCCGGGTTGCAAGGATAAAATTACACCAATAAAATTACACCAATAAAATTACACCAATTTTCCCGATCTAATTAATCGTCAATACAATTATGGATCGACCAGATATTTGCGTCAATTAGGTGAAGTACCCCACCCCCAACTTAGTAGGTAGGGTGGGGCAACAACCCTCAAAAACTAACACTCTTGATATAGCGTTTCCAAATCATTGATAAGCCCTCAGAGAAGTTTCTCATCATACTTCAAGCTCCTTGTAACCTTTGTATACTGTTCCGTATTCCCTATTCCCTGTTCCCTTTGACACAATGCACACAAGCTTAATGGGTCAAGGTTGGGAATCGGGGGTCAGTCACTGTTCAATGTTTACTCTAAAGGTTGGGGCGATGGAATGGAAATTCTATATCTGGAGAGGGAACTGTGCCGATAGTTGGAAAAATCTGTCACAATAGGAAATCATAAAGAAACTTTACAATATACGGCGAGGTCGCAATTTATGGTAGCAACGCTCAACCCACCGGAAAAACGTTTAACGACTCAAACGGCGCAGATTGCCGCCGATACGACAACGATTCGGTCGTTGGATTGGGATCGGGATCGCTTTGATATTGAGTTTGGTTTACAAAATGGGACGACTTATAATTCTTTTTTAATTCGAGGGGATAAAGTGGCTTTAGTGGACACTTCCCATGAAAAGTTTCGGCAGCAATATCTGGATTTATTAACAGGATTAATTGATCCTATTCAGATTGATTATTTAGTAATTAGCCACACGGAACCGGATCATAGTGGTTTGGTGAAAGATGTGTTAGCGCTGGCTCCCCAAGCGGTGGTAGTGGGATCCAAGGTGGCGATTCAGTTTCTGGAGGGCTTTTTACATCAGCCGTTTGAACGGTTGGTGGTGAAAAATGGGGATCAATTGGATTTAGGGAAGGGTCATGTTTTGGAGTTTGTCAACGCGCCGAATTTACACTGGCCGGATACGATTTTGACCTATGACTGGGGAACGCAAACGCTGTTTACTTGCGATGTGTTTGGGATGCACTATTGTTCGGATGCGTTGTGGGATGAGAATTTGGGGGATATTGAGCCGGATTATCGGTTTTATTATGAGTGCTTGATGGCTCCTAATGCGCGGTCAGTGCTGTCTGCGTTGAAGCGGATGGGGAATTTAGGGGAGGTGGCACAGGTGGCTAATGGTCACGGGCCGCTGTTGCGTCATAATGTGGCGGAGTTGATTAACCGTTATCGGGTGTGGAGTCAGGAGCAGACGAAGGGTGAGAAACTGGTGGCGGTGTTTTATGTGTCGGATTATGGTTATAGCGATCGCCTTTCTCAAGCTATTGCTCACGGGATCACCAAAACTGAGATAGCGGTGGAAATGATGGATATGTTGGGCGTAGATCAGCAGGAAGCGCGAGAATTAGCAGAGCGGGCCAGTGCGATTATTATTGGGATGCCCCCCTCTTCCGGTGAAAAAGCCCAAGAAGCCAGTACGGTGATTAGTACCATTTTGGCCTCGGTTGGGGATAAGCAATTAGTGGGCTTTTTTGAGTCCTACGGGGGGGATGATGAACCCATTGATCCTCTGTTAACCCAATTCCGCAACCAAGGGTTAACCAAGGCGTTTACCAGTATTCGTATTAAGGAAACGCCCAACGAGGCCACCTATCAACTCTGTGAGGAGACGGGAACCGACTTAGGACAGCTTCTAAGTCGGGAAAAGTCGATTAAACAACGGAAATCCCTCGATTCGGAGTTAGATAAGGCCATTGGACGGATTAGCGGGGGGTTATATATTATCACGGCACAAAAAGGGGATGTGAAGGGGGCGATGTTAGCCTCTTGGGTGGCTCAGGCGAGTTTTGAACCGTTGGGGGTGAGTATTGCGGTGGCGAAGGATCGGGCGATTGAGTCCTTGATGCAGGTGGGCGATCGCTTTGTGTTGAATATTTTGGAGGAAGGCAACTATCAACCCCTGATGAAGCACTTCCTTAAGCGGTTTAAACCCGGTGAAGATCGGTTTGAGGGGGTTAAAACCCAACCCGCTACTGATGGTTCCCCCATTTTGACGGATGCCTTGGCCTATTTGGAATGTGAGGTGGTCAGTCGGATGGATGCCCCAGACCACTGGATTGTCTACAGTCGGGTGAATGGGGGGCGGGTGTCTAAAGCGGACGCGCTGACGGCGGTTCACCATCGCAAGGTGGGGAATTATTATTAAATTTTAGGGAGCGGGGGAATAGGGAATAGGCAATAGGTAATAGGGAATAGGCAATAGGTAATAGGCAATAGGGAATAGGGAATAGGCAATAGGGAATAGGCAATAGGGAATAGGGAATTGATAATTGATAATTTCTCCCCTGCTCCCCTGCTCCCCCTCTCCCCTGCTCCCCTGCTCCCCTGCTCCCCTGCTCCCCCTCTCCCCTGCTCCCCTGCTCCCAACCCCCTACTCCCTCGCCCCTGCTTTTCTGGTATTTTTTATCCTGTCACGAGACAAAAAAATATCAGTTTAAAACAATACAGTTATTCTATGAAACAGTCCTCCCAATCTCCCCCCTCTTGGCAGATTTTTATTGTTCTGAGTCTGGGCGTGGTGGCGATATCTTGGTCAGCTATTTTTATCCGCTTGGCGATCGCCGCTTCTGAGAAGGAAGGGATTGGCTTTAGTCTGTTTCTGGCGGCAGCCCGTTTAATTTTAGCCTCGGTGGTCGTGCTTCCGGCTTGGCGGAAATTTAAACCCACCCAAACCCCCAAAAAAGCCCTACTTTTTGCCCTAGGGGCCGGGATCAGCTTGGCGCTCCATTTTGCCACTTGGATCACCTCCCTCTCCTTTACCTCCATTACCGCCTCTACCACCATTGTCACCACCAACCCGATCTGGATTTCCCTGTTACTGTGGCTGTGGTTTCGGGAAAAACCGGCCAAACTCACCCTCTTAGGAATTGCGATCGCCCTAGGAGGAGGTGGCCTCATTGCTTGGGGGAGCGCCGAAGGAACCGAAGTCGGCAGTAATCCCCTCTTAGGGGATGGTTTAGCCCTATTGGGGGCTTGGTGTGCCAGTTTGTACTTAATTTGGGGGCGAGAAGCCCAACGGCAAGGTCTGGGCACCGGAGTTTATATCGCCATTGCCTACACCAGCGCCGCCCTCATCCTCGCCCCCCTGCCCTTCCTCTTCAACACCCCCTACGACGGATATTCCCCTTGGGTCTACATCTACGTCCTCTTGATGGCCCTGTTTTCCCAAGTTTTAGGCCACACCAGCTTTAACTGGTCCATCCGTTGGTTATCTCCCACCCTAATCACCCTTGTGATCTTATTAGAACCCGTCGGGGCCAGTTTATTGGGCTTCTTCCTCTTCCAAGAAATCCCCGGCCTCTACGTTTTGACCGGAGCAGGAGTCTTGCTGTTGGGGGTGATCCTAGCTGTGTTAGGCTTTAAACAGCCCGGATAGCGCAATCAACCATGACATCCTTGGAACGCTGGCGACGGTCTTTCATTCAATCTTCCCCTTGGTGGGGAACGCTATTAATTATCTTCTTAGTGGGATCCCTGCTCATCTTGCCTCGACCTTGGTTTGTGCCGTTGATTGATTTAGTCGTGGCGGCCATCTTCGCCTATTTACTCTATCAACTGCGTCAAGAGGTCATCGAAAAAAATCGGGGTTTGCGGGAAAGTCACGCCCGCTTAGACCTTGCCAATGACATGATTTTAGTGCGGGATCTCAACGATCAGATTACCTACTGGAATTTAGCCTGTCAGCGCGTCTACGGCTGGACAAAAGAAGAAGCACTCGGGGAGAATGTTCATGAGTTACTTCAGACCCAGTTTCCCGACGCGGTGGCGGTGATTAAGGGGCAGTTTTTAGCCCGGGGGGAATGGCGAGGGGAGTTGATTCACACCACAAAAACCGGGGAGAAAATTACTGTCTCCAGTAGTTGGAGTTTATACCAAGATGAACGGGGGCGACCTCTGGCTAACTTAGAGATTAATCAAGATATTAGCGAAGCCAAAAAAGCCGAGGCCGCCCTCCGGAAGAGTGAAAAACTCTATCGCACCTTAGCCGATAACTTCCCCAATGGGGCTGTTTTTCTGTTTGATCAAGACCTGCGCTATATCATTGCCACGGGGGCAGAATTGGCCGTGATTGGGGTGACGGAACCCTTGGCGGGAAAATCGGTTTTAGAGGTGGAAGCCCCCCCATACCTCAAAACCCTCGAACCTCTCTATCGGGATGCCTTACAAGGTCAAACAACGGTCACAGAGATGACCTTAGGGCGGGGGATCTATCAAGTCTATGTGTTGCCTGTGAGTAATGAGGGGGGGGAGGTTTTTGCAGGCATGGTTATGATGCAGAATATCACCGCCAGTAAGCAAGGGGAACAAACCTTACGCACCCGGGCCGAGGAGTTAGCCAAAACCACCGCGATCTTAGCGGAAACCATGACCAGTTTAGAGAAACGTAATCAGGAGTTAGATCAGTTTGCCTATATTGTGTCCCATGACCTCAAGGCTCCCCTGCGTGCGATCGCCAATTTATCCACTTGGTTAGAAGAAGACTTAGCCCAACAACTCACCGATGAAACCCAACATCAAATGAACTTGTTACGCAGTCGCGTCCGTCGGATGGAAGCCTTGATTGAAGGATTATTACAATATTCTCGCATTGATCGGCTAAAATCAGAACATTCCCTGGTCGATGTTCAACACTTATTAGAAGAGGTGATTGATTCCCTCGCTCCTCCCCCCGGAATTCGCATAGAAATTAGTGCAGAAATGCCTACTTTTCAAACCGAACGTTTACCCCTTCTACAGGTTTTTTCTAACTTGATTAGTAATGGGATTAAACACCGAGAGCAGCCTGTCGGGATTGTACAAATTTCCGTCGAAGATGTAGGAGACTATTTCCAGTTTACCGTTAGTGATGATGGCTGTGGTATTGACCCCAGTTATCATGACAAAATCTTCATCATGTTTCAAACCTTACAAGCGCGTGACACAATTGAAAATACAGGGGTGGGGTTAGCCATTGTGAAAAAAATCATTGAAGATCGGGGAGGAACAATTCACCTAGACTCTCAGGAAGGGAAAGGGGCAAAATTTTCCTTTACTTGGTCAAAAAAACCGCCATCTAAGTCAAAAAGTACCTTAAAAATTCAGATTGAACGACAGTTAAATTAAGAACATGGGGTAAATGATAATAGCCATTCTAAATAGGTCATATCGGGTTTCAATTCCCCAATATACTATCACTCAAATAGAATTGCTAGAATTATTGTAAATATGGGTTAATGGGTAAAATTTGGGACATAACACAATGACAAAGCGTTTAAATGTTTTGCTAGTCGATGATGATGAAGTGGATGTGATGACCGTCCAGCGAGCCTTTAAAAAAAATAATCTAGAACATCATTTATGGGTGGCTTCTAATGGAGTAGATGCCCTAAAAATTCTTCGAGATACTTTGTCATTACCGCAACAATATCCCGAGCATAATCGCTTAATTTTGTTGGATTTGAATATGCCCAAAATGGGAGGGATTGAGTTTTTACAACAGTTACGAGCCGACCCTAAATTAAAACAAATTCCGGTGATTGTTTTAACAACATCTAATGAAGATGAGGACAAAGTAAAGGCTTATAACTTCAATGTGGCTGGCTATATGATTAAACCCGTCACCTTTGAGAATTTCCTAGAAACCATTGCCACCTTGAATAGTTACTGGATCATGAGCGAAATTTTATAATTCTCAGGGGACTCGTTTCCCTTTAAGATAGAGGACGACCAATTGAGTGGGAATGATAAAAATCAATCATGGTAGCGGTAGCAATTCTAGCAGCCGGACGGGGAACTCGGATGAAGTCGGACTTACCCAAAGTCTTACACCGTTTGGGGAGTAAAACCTTAGTTGAACGAGTTTTACAAAGCTGTGAAACCAGTCAACCGGTGCGACGACTGGTGATTATTGGCTATGGTGGGGAACAGGTACAAGCTTCTCTCGCTCACTATGAGGGGGTGGAGTTTGTCGAACAAAGGGAACAGTTAGGCACAGGACACGCGATTCAACAGTTGCTTTCCCCCTTGGCGGACTATCAGGGGGATATCTTGATTTTAAATGGGGATGTGCCGCTTTTACGCCCCGAAACCTTAGAAAAACTGGTGAACACTCATCGACATTTTGGCAATGGGGCCACCTTGTTAACGGCACAGTTGGCGGACCCTCGGGGATATGGTCGGGTGTTTTGTGATGGGGAAAACTATGTTCAGGAAATTATAGAGGATCGCGATTGTAGTGCCGAACAAAAACAAAACCGTCGGATTAACGGGGGGGTGTATTGTTTTAATTGGCCCAAATTAGCCGCTATTTTGCCCCATTTGACGGCTGATAATGACCAACAGGAATATTACCTCACTGATGTATTTAGTCAGTTAGATCAGGTGATGGCGCTGGATGTGGAGGATGAACAGGAGATTCTCGGCATTAATGATCGTCAACAGTTGGCGATCGCCTACTCCATTCTACAAGACCGCATCAAAACCGCTTGGATGAAAGCCGGAGTCACCCTGATTGATCCCAATAGTATCACCATTGATGATACTGTTGCACTAGAGCCAGATGTGATTATTGAACCCCAGACGCACCTACGAGGGAACACAAAAATTAGTCGCGGGAGTCGTATTGGCCCGGGCAGTCTAATTGAAAATAGCCAGATTGGGGAACAGGTGACGGTGTTTTATTCGGTCATTACCGATAGTAGCGTAGCCACTGGGACAAGGGTGGGACCCTATACCCACTTACGCGGCCATGTAACTGTAGGTGAGTCTTGTCGTCTGGGGAATTTTGTAGAGTTGAAGAAAACCACCCTCGGTCAAGGGACTAATGTAGCTCATTTGTCCTATTTAGGAGATGCCACTTTAGGGGAAAGGGTGAATATTGGGGCCGGGACCATTACAGCCAATTATGACGGGGTGAACAAACATCAGACGAAAATAGGCGATCGCACCAAAACCGGATCCAACAGCGTCCTCGTCGCCCCCCTCACCCTAGGAGAAGATGTCACCGTTGCCGCCGGATCTATTGTGACAGAAGACGTAGAACCCGATTCCCTCGTCATTGCGCGCAGTCGTCAAGTCGTAAAAAAAGGCTGGCGTTTGGGTCACTAAGCCCTATGTACGTGTCAATCCTCCTCAAAATTGTGGGTCTTAAACTTCAACGTCCGACAGTTTTCACTCACGGTGCGAATCACATGGTCTGGTACTCCGTCAGGTAATTGTACCTGAACTTCTAACGTAACTTGTACATCCACACCGACTAAACTGGCTAGGTGTTGTAGGACTGCATCGGCGACCTGTCCAGCATCTCGTGTAACGCGCAGGGGATCTAAGTCAACAGACCCATAAAAGCGGCGCAGTTGCTTCTGGGACCTAGTGGTGCGATCGCCGAAACTTGTTCCAGTCTCGTTTACAGAAACAGGAATACCGCCATCACGGACTTCCCCCCCTCGGGCTATTTCTGCGGTTTGTCCTTGGCCTTCTTGTTCAGCCCTATCTGCCCTCAATTGTCCCTCGGCGACATCGGCTTTCACCAGCCAACTTTGATGACTCAGGGTTACACTCACCCCTTCACAAGCCTTCAATCCTAAATAACGTTGCTTGGCTTCATCATAGCCCGTCGCATAAGCAAAATTTTCCGTCAACAGTAAGTTACTCACTCCTTGCTGAATAGCATCAAGTAGCACTTGTTCATTTTTCAGTCTCGGTAAATACAGATAGTTCGTTAAATATTTCCACAGTGTTTTTAGGTCAATATGGTTGACATTGCGCCAGATATAAGGGTCAAGAACTTCCATGCGCAAACGTGAGGCAGCATAATTAGGAATCAGGTGTTCTTCATGAACCACTTTGCGACTTGCCCGCAGAATTAGAGACTCTTGTCCTTGGAGGCGAACGTCTTCCGCAATAATGGGATCTTGCGGGTTACGTTGACTAGGAACTAGCAACCACTGGTAAGTTTCTGGCAGTAAAAAATTGACTGTTTTATCCGCATCTTTTTGCTTTTGTGTCGCTTGATTACTTTGGGCAACATCGAGGTTTAAAACCTCCTTGTCCCTCACAATGGAATCCCAAGCTAAAAATTGACAAATCGACTCCATTAAGGCATCAAGTTTGATTTTGTCCGGTGCTACGAACAACAGCAAATTCTTACAATAGCGGGGGCTGGCTCCTTTAGAGGAGAGAATTTCCATGACCTTCTCATAAGCCGAGCTATCTTTAGCCTTGCTACTGTGGGAATACTGCGGCCCCAAGACCACTAAGCGCACCCCCATATTCTCATCATCTGGGATATCTGCACTGGAAGGGGGGGCGATGTGAACCCCCACAAATTCCCCACGCTCCTTGTCGGCCCTGAGTCTGCGAATAATTTCTTCCCCAACCCGGTCTGTATCTTGTTGAATTTGGTTAGCTCGGTCTTGGGCGGTGCGGGTAACGTTGGGTTGAGTGGATATCCAGTAACGATTACCATCGCCCACATAGAGATAAGTAGCTTGGTCGCTCAGGCGGCGCAGGGCATCGCCGAAGGTGGCAGCACTTTCACCGGGCTGGACGCAGCCAAGTTTGATGCGGCGGTCTTCTAAACCTCGGTTAGCGGCTTGTAGGGTGGGGGCAGAGCCAAGGTAAATGGTACGGGTCACGCGGCGACAAGCAGAGTAGCGCCCTAGGTTGGGATTTTGACCATCCAGGGCTACGGGCAGGGAGTTAGTACCATCTACATCCTTTTCAATCACTGGCACCCAGGAATCTTCTAAGTAGCGGGTGAGTTCTGACTGTACTTGGGTGTCAGCCATCGGCACATTAGCGGGTAGAATCATTAAACTGCGATCGCACTGTTCCCAGAGACAGTGAATAACCTTAGCCATCAGCCGCAGCACGCCCCTAGTCCGTTGAAATTTATCTAAAGCCGACCAGTCGCTGTAAAGGCGGTCAAACAGTTCAGGATGGATAGGATAAGCCTCTTTTAAGCGGCGTTCATAGTCACTTTCCCGGCACTCTAACGGGAATTCTTGGGACTGAGCGCGATACATTTCACTAAACGCCCGCACCACAGCATCACGGGCAACAAATAAATCCGAGTCAGTCAGGGGTTGAAACAAGCGACGACGGACAATTTCAAAACTTTCCTCTGCACTCGCAGGCCGCCAAGGGGACTCAACCCGACCAATGGCGTTTTTCAAGCGATTCAGTGCTTCTTTCCCTCGGTCGCCGCCAATTTCAATATCAGAAGCCGGGATACTGACCACTAACAATGTGCGGTCAGCATTTTTGGCCGATTCGCTTAACGTTTGAGCAAAGGTGAAATGAGTGTCAAAACACCCGGCGGGTAAATCCCGACCATCATGGAGTTGACGAGCGTAGGACACCCATTCATCAATCAGAATGAGGCAAGGAGCATAGCGGTTAAATAGATACTTGAGGGTATCACCCGGATTAGTGGCCGACTCGTCAGCCTCTCGCACCATCTCGTAACCCTCTTTACCGCCCAGTTGCCAAGCAATTTCCCCCCAAAGTGTTCTCACAACAGTACCGTCTTTCTTGCGGTGCAGTTGACCGGGGGATATTTTATTCCCGACCAAGACAACAGTATTCACATTCTCAGGCAATCCTGACACACCAGCCGTAGCAAACACAGGTTCTAATCCGGGGAGTTCGCTAGCAGGAACTCCAAAGAACAAGTGATACAATGCCAGTATCGCGTGGGTTTTGCCACCGCCAAAGTTAGTTTGCAGTTCAATTACAGGGTCGCCGCTTGCACCAGACAGCCGCAGCAAAGCATTACTCAGTAATTGTTTGAGTCCTTCCGTTAAATAGGTGCGGCGAAAGAATTCTGTCGGCAAACGGTATTCATCAGAACCCTCATCTAAGTAAACTTGCCACAGGTCGGCCGCAAATTCCGCTTGTTGGTAGCGACCAGACGCGACATCAGGGTGGGGGGTGACGATTTCTCGCCAAGGTTTCAGACCGCCACCGGGCTTAGTTTCTATGGCCGTCACAGCCGCCTTGCGAGTAGCGCGGCGGGCTTGTTCATCAAAGCGGATGCGAAGTAATTCTTGTTTTTGTTTTTCCACAGCATCAGCTTCTGGGGCGGAGATAGCTGTGAGGAGGCGGGTAATGCTATCAAGGGCGCGATAGGTGTCATCTGTAGAGAAAGTGGCACTGTGCGCCCAGTTGTTGCGCGTGTCCATTAACTCGCCAACTAAGCTCCTTTCCGCATTGCCTAAAGTTTCTTTAAATACATCCCGCCACTGGCCGCACATCACTTTCAGCAGTGCGGAGACATCCTCCTTGAGAATTTTAGCAACAGGGCGGCGCAGGTTACGGTCTTCTGGAACAAAATTAATAGCGGCGACTACCCATTTATCACCGTATTTTGACCGCATTTCCCGTTCTACAAAGGGATATAAGCCCTGTTGTAATAACTCTAACGCTCTACCTACTCGTTCGCGGTTACTAATGGCCATGTTGAAAACCTAGACTAGGGCATATCCCCTATCATGCCCGATCTTGAAACTGGTAGTCAAGGCAGGACAAAGTATAAGGATAGAGCCAATCTTGACAAGTTAAGCCTTTTCTCCTCTTGTCAAGGTCAGGTAATAGGCAATCTTGACCAGTGAAGACCCAAAGTTAGAAGTCAAGAGCTTATTTGAGCGTCTTCACATCAGGATAATTAAGAATTTTTGCATCGACAGTTAATAAATGACAATCATAAAATCTGGCCGTTGCTACAATAAGTTGGTCAAACGGGTCACTATGAAAACCATTTAATGTAGTTGAATCAACTACTATTGGTAATGTCAAATCTAATAGCTGTACTCCCGGATAAGCCAAAGCATTATCTAACCATTCATTAATAGGTAGGGGCAAAATTAGTCTATTTTTTTCGACTAATTTTGCTACTTCCCAACAAGAAAGAATGCTGACTCCTAAACCTTCTTGCTCATAATCTTGTAACCACTGTCTATGTTTTGCAGTCAGTCGAGAATCGTTTTGCACCCACCAAACCCAGATGTGAGTATCAAGTACAATCATTGCAAAACTTCCCAATCTTCCAAAGCAACGGGTTCTGTGGGGTCATCATACCGATATGGTTGTGTGTCATGCAAAGGATAACGATTTTTATCTAATTGAACTTTTGGTGCTGCTTGGTGATGTGGAGTTTTAGCTGACAAAATAATCACTTCCACAGCATCCCCAGCATGAAATGGTAAACCTTGCAATGTCAGAGTTCCATCTTCAGTTAAAATAACTTCAAGTTTGTGAGCGTTCATTTTACAACTCCTAACGCTAGGGTGAGGACTAAAGTCCTGACTACGAACTGAACAAGAAAATACTAACTTGGCTCACTTCCTTGTTGCCACAATTCCCGCCAATTGTAGTTTATGCTGGTGACGGCAAAATCCGGCTCTTTTTGAAAGGGACGCTGTATATAGCGAATCACACAGCCATTATCCCCTACTTTGTAAGTTCCCTGTGATTCTTTGACCTTCCACACATCACCCTCATTAAAGTTCTCCGACTTAGGCACTTGCACCAGCGCCAAAATAAAATCATCGGGTTTATTCAGGGCGGTGATAATTTCATTTTTGGTTACTGTCACCGTGTCTGCTCCCTCTATCCGCCCCTTAACTTCTATAAACCGCAGCCGTCCTGTACCGGGAATGCGAGACTCTATATCATAGCCCCATTTGTCACTACTCACGTCTTTAGGTTCATACCCTAACTGCTGTTCCGCATTTATTACCGCTTCCATAGCCAGTTTTTCCACCCGTTGCCTTTCTTGGGCAAAGGTACGAGCGATCGCCTGACGCTTCCCTTGCAACCGTTGCAGTAACCCCATTGATACCACCAATGCACCACCAACCACTACAGGGGGTAGGGGAGAAAGACGGCGTTCCTGCTTTAATTCATCCATCCGCTTGTGTAACCGCGCTTGCAGTTCATCCGCTCTCGTTCTAGCTTTGGCTGAGTTAATTTTAGCGTTTACCTTGCCAGCCTGTTCTTGCTGTGCCAAATCGTGGGTGCGGTGATCCCAGTAAGTGATTTCCTTAGTCAGTCGGTCTTGCACGGCCGCCATGGTCTTGTCGATCAATTCTTCCTTGTGCTGCTTGATGTCTTGGAGGTGTTGGGGGACGATGTGGGCGATCGCATAAGCTGCGGCCTGTGCTTCAATATCATTGAGCAACCACGATTGTTCTAAGATGGGTTCGAGCAAAGCTTGGTCTGCCTCTTTAAGAGCCTGATAGTTTAAATAAGGTGCGTACCCGGCATTTTTAACGATTAAACCATCATCCCCTAAACCTTCATCCCCCTCACCCCTGCCGACTGGGGAGGAGGGCATAATTTCCACATACTGCATTCGCCGCGACACAATCCGACGATTACCAGCCCCATCCGTGCGGGCATCTTGAATAGAGTGTTCTAAGTACACTAAGGCGCGGACTTGTTCGCTAGGGTCGTTTTCGTCCACCAGAATACTGCCTTGTTTGAGAACATCTCTGTGGCGTTCTAAGATCAAGTCAATGGTGGCATCAAGTAGAGGATGACCCGGACAAACTAAAGCGGCCAATGGCTTACCCGAAACGCTAATGAGTTGCTTGTCAAAACAAATCCGTTCATAGCGTGGCAACATTGCATCCCGCGTCCCTAAAACCCGTCCTCGGTTGCGAATCATGGCGGGAACATGGGTTATTTCGTAGCGGTGGGTTTCTCGCTCTCTGACTGTTCCCCCTAACTTGTGAAAAGCTTCTAAGAAAAAAGAGGCGACGAAGTGCGGCTGTAATTTCCGGGCTTCGGCTCGTTCCATATCTTCCCGAATTTGCCGGACTCTGGAGGTGTCCATCCTATCTCGGGCTAAGGCTTTTTCTTCTAACAACTGTTGCAGGCGTTGGCGGTCTAGGTATTCGGCGACAACTTGGCCGAGTCGGGCTTTAATTTCGGGAGAGTCACCATAGCGAATGGCTTCTATCAGCAATTCTCGCAACTGCACACCATCAATGGCTTTACCCAGAACATCAAAGACTTTACCTCCCAAGGCATTCTTTTCAATTTCTAGCTTTTTCAGTAGTGCTAGGTAGACATCGCCTTCACGGGTTTCTTTCGCGACGAGATTCCACAAATGACAAACTTCGGTCTGTCCGATGCGGTGAATGCGCCCAAAACGCTGTTCTAAGCGGTTGGGGTTCCAAGGCAGGTCATAATTGACCATCAGGTTGGCCCGTTGTAGGTTAATTCCTTCCCCGGCCGCATCTGTAGCAATCAAGATTTGTACATCTGGGTTTTGGGTAAAGGCTTCTTGAGATTTTCGCCTTTCTTCCCGTCCCATGCCCCCGTGAATTGTGACCACAGCTTCAGAATTGCCCAAGAGGGTCATAATTTGCTGTTGTAAGTAATTTAAAGTGTCACGATGTTCGGTGAAAATCACGAGTTTCCGGCGATAACCCTTAACATCAAACAGTTCAGGTTTATTTTGCAGAATTTGGGAAAGTTCCTCCCATTTTTTATCGGTGCCACTCCGACGAACTCTCAAGGCTAACTGCTCTAGTTTTTGTAGTTGGGCAATCTCAACTTTTAGTTCGGCAATGGTTCGCGCTGCTGAGGCTTGATCTACAATTTCTTCTTCTGTCGCTTCCCGTTCATCACTGGGAATATCTTCTTCAAACTCGTCTACATCTTCAATCAGGACGCTGGACAATTCAATCTGGGCATCACTGGCCCGCTTGGATATTTCTTCTTCTCGCAGGCGTTTCTGCAAGCGTTCCCGCCGCCGTCGCAGTGACTGATAGATGGCTTCGGGGGAAGAGGCTAAACGACGTTGCAAGATGGTTAAGGCAAAGCCTACGGTTCCCTTACGGCCTTGATTATCTAAAGCGTCAGCACGGTTAAACTCTTCGCGGACATATTCTGTGACTTGTTTGTAGAGGACTGCTTCTAGGTCAGAAAGTTCGTAATCTACGGTATAAGCACAACGTTCTGGAAAGAGGGGGGTGCCGTCAAATTTGAGTAAATCTTCTTTAACGAGTCGCCGCATGAGGTCGGAGGTGTCGCAGAGGTGAACGCCATCCCGAAATCGGCCTTCAAAGCGATCGCCATCTAACAGAGCCATAAATAGCTGGTAGTCCTCCTCTTTGCCGTTGTGGGGGGTGGCAGTCATCAGCAAGAAATGGCGGGTGATACGGGACAGGAGTTTCCCGAGTTTGTAGCGTTTAGTTTCTCTGATCTCACCCCCAAAAAAGGAGGCGGACATTTTGTGTGCTTCGTCGCAAATCACTAAATCCCAGTCGGTTTGCTCTAATTTGGTTTGCAAGTCATTGTTACGACTGAGTTGATCTAAGCGGGCTATGACTAGGGGGATTTCGGCTAGGGCGTTACCCGTGCGGGCTGCTTCAATGCGATCTTTGGTCAGAATTTCAAAGGGGAGGTGAAATCGCTGGTATAACTCATCCTGCCATTGGGCCGCCAAACTGCCGGGGCAAACCACAAGGCAACGATGTAAGTCCCCCCGAATGGAAAGTTCTGCCATCAGCAAGCCCGCCATGATGGTTTTACCTGCACCTGGGTCATCAGCTAGGAGGAAACGCAAGGGCTGGCGGGTGAGCATTTGCCCGTAAACTGCGGTGATTTGGTGGGGTAGGGGTTCAACTAAAGAAGTATGTACGGCTAGCAGGGGGTCAAACAGATGAGCCAAGCGAATCCGGTGCGCCTCGGAGACTAGGCGCAATAGTGAGCCATCGGCGGTAAAATTCCAAGGGCGGTCTTGAGTGACTATTTCTAAGGTGGGTTCGCGATCGCGATAGAGCAATTCGTTCCCCGGACGGCCACCTGCGTCCTTGTAGGTCAATTCAATGACATCGGAGCCAAACCATTTCACGTCAACCACTGAAACCACTTCGTTGGGCAAAATGCCTCTAACTGAGCTTCCTTTAGTTAATTCCTCTAGTCGCATCTCCTCTACCAGAATTGTGTAATGCTGTACCCCAGTTCGTTGAGCATCTGGTGCAGCAGGGGTAAACTTAGGCCAATGACGTTACTATGACAGCCTTCTAGTTTCTCCACAAATAACCCCCCTTGACCGTCAATGGCAAAACAGCCTGCACAGTTCATGGGTTCTCCTGTGGCAACGTAGGCCTCGATAATGCGATCGCTAATGTCGGCAAAATGAACAATCGTTTGACCACACCGAACTATTTTTTGCTGTTTCTGGTGGTGTAATAAAGCGTGTCCGGTGTAGAGGATTCCGGTGTTGCCGCGCATTTTCTGCCAACGTGCGATCGCCTCTTCTGTTGATTGGGGTTTCCCGTGAATCTCCCCAGCCACGGATAGCACGGAGTCACCCCCCAACACTAGGGCATCGGGAAACTGGGGGGCGACGATTTCGGCTTTGCGTTCAGCGAGGGTGTTCACTAATTCTACAGGATCCTCACACTGCACCAAGGATTCATCAAAACCGCTTTTTTGTGCGATCGCCTGAATTCCCACTTGTTGTAACAATTGCAGACGGGCTGGGGAAGCAGAACCTAAGACAAAACGGGGAGACATAGCGAATGGGGAATAAGTTGGGGAGTCGGGAGTCGGGAATAATTCACAATTGACAATTGATAATTGTCAATTATTAATTCCCTTCTCTCTTCTCACTTCGCGGGGGAGCAGGGGAATATTCTAGTCCCCGTTCTCTTAGTAAACCATAAAAGAGCGAACCACGGCATTAAATACCCCTTTAACCTGGGGCCAACGTCTCTCAACCGTTGATAAATTAAACGTGAACAACTGACCCTGACTCACCGCAACACTCGCGATATTATGCCGTTTCTGTTGATTGGCAAAAGTCACCGCATATTCCAAAATATAATAAACATTTCCCTCGTTTTTTTCTAACTCCGCACTGATTAACTCCACCTCTCGCTCTAAATTCTTCTGATTTGTTACCTTCAAAAAACGATAACCCACCTCAGAAGGAGTCCCTAACTCACTCAAGGTTTTATCGGGAGGAACATCACTAATAATCAGACTTAAATTCTCACTTTGTTCTACAATGTCCCGGAACACCACATCCACCCCCTCAGATGCGTCTTCAACCATCACCTGTACCCAGCCATTGGGATACTTAAACTCATAGCCTTGGTTCGCTGAAACATAGGTCTGTAAATTTCCCACCCCCGCTGTGCAGGCTGTAAGTAACACCAAGATTACTGATAAAAATACAATTAAATTTTTTCTCATAATTGCTCCTCTTGAAACCAGTCTTTTGCTTTTTGCTCAAGAATTTTAATCAAGCCATCCTTCCCGTCCATATATTTTTCAATGTCAGTAGGATACTGTTGCGCTAAATCCTGCTTAAGCTTACTATAAAATTGTGCATCTTTTGGGTGATTTATCAAATAATCCCTAAACATGAGATGACGTTGAACCTGTTCTGAACCTGCCGGAAAAATATGAACATGATGAGTCCTCACTCCTTCTGAATTTTCTTTGCGAAAATAACGACGAGTAACAATGCCAAATTCTCCCATAACTTGATAACCCAGTCTCTCCATTGCCCCATTATATTCATCGACTTGTCCAATATCCTGCACTTCTACTAAAAGATCAATAATGGGTTTAGCATGAATTGAAGGAATGGCCGTGCTACCAATATGATGAATTGCCACTACATTCGCCCCCAATACCGAGGCAATGTGTTCAGCTTCTGCGACAAACATTTCTCCCCATTGGGGATTGTAAGCAACTACTTCAACCTTTCTCATTTCAGCAAAAACTGTCCTAGAATCAACAAAAATAAGGGCGTATATCTACGCCCTTGCCACTATATTGAAGCTAAAAGTTTAACAATCTAGGAATTAATCACCTAGGAAATAGAGAAAGCAATAAAAATTACACCAGAGACTAAAGCCAACGCGGCAGCACCCGCAATGATGTAGTTTCTTTGTTCTTTCTTGGAAGGGGGTTCAGCAACATACATTTTAGGTTCTGCTGCAAAATTGTTGAGCCGGCCGCCTTCTTCTTGGGTATAGGGCATTTGTTAAAACCTCTTATCTACGTCGAATCCTGCCATTTTGGGGCAGTTTAGAGCGATTTTGTTATGCGTAACAAATCTTTACATTGATTGTAACGCAAAAGAGGGCAAATGCAACCTGCGCCCTTAAACAATTGTTCCGGTGAGGGGTGAACTCGCGCTGGCGTAAGCCTTACAGGGGATGCGTCCAGCGAGATAGGCCAAACGTCCGGCGCGGGTAGCTTGTCCCATCGCTTCGGCCATAAAGACGGGATTTTGCGCCAAGGCGATCGCACTATTAATCAATAACGCATCCGCCCCCAACTCCATCGCCGCCGCCGCCTCACTAGGTGTTCCAATCCCCGCATCTACCACCACCGGGATTTGAGCCTGCTCCACAATAATGCGAATATTATCAATATTGCGAATGCCCATCCCCGAGCCAATGGGAGAACCTAAAGGCATCACCGTAACACAGCCAGCGTCCTCTAAATGGCGCGCTAACAGGGGGTCAGCATTAATATAGGGTAAAACAGCAAAACCTTCCTTAACTAGCTGTTGAGCCGCTTCTAGAGTGCCGATGGGATCCGGTAACAGATACTTGGCATCGGGGATCACTTCCAACTTGATGAAATTATTGTCTTCCTGACCTAATAACTTCGCCATTTCTCGCCCCAAACGGGCTACCCGTACCGCTTCCTCCGCCGTTTTACAGCCTGCGGTATTGGGCAACATCCAAATTTTGCCCCAATCAATGGCTTCTGCCAAACCTTCATGACCGGGTGCTTTCGTTTGGACTCGTCGCACAGCAACGGTGACAATTTCGCAGCCACTGGCCACAATACTCTGTTGCATCACCTCCAAACTGGGATATTTCCCGGTTCCCGTCATTAAACGGGAGCTAAAGGTACGTCCAGCAATCACTAAAGATTGATCGGTAAAGGGAAAGAGTTCTGTTGATTGGGGGTTTAGGGTACTCGCAGATGACATAATTTTTTAAGTCCGAATGCGGATCATGCAATTAGGTATTTTACCCTTTTGGGGGTAGGGCGTGGGGGTTAGTCCAACCTTGTTCCCTGTTCCCTATTCCAAAATTCGCACTTCAATCACACTGCCGCGAAAATTATATTCCGGTGCATCTAATTCAATAGGAGTTCCTACTTTAACTTGACTGTTGCCTAAAACCGGACCATTGGGGGTGATTTGGGCATTACCGCCGAGGGTAATCATCATATCGGCACTATATTCAAAGGGGCGAGGATCTGGGAGAGCGGCGGCGGAACCATCGGGCTGAGGAACAACGACTTGTCGTTCTAGGGGTGTAACGGATTTGATTTCCACAGAGCCACTGGGTTGATTGCGTAATACAATATTGGTGCGTTCCTTGGCGGCTAAGGTTTCAATAAATCCTAGGGGGTTACGAACACTGAGGCCTCGCACAATGACATCCACTTCAATGGGTTGACCACTTCCCCCTTGTGCCAAAGGACTAGGACTGCCGGGGATGAAAAAAATGCCAATAATGACGAGTAAAATCACCACAGCCGCCCCAAAATCGAGGATGCTGAGTTTACCGAATAAACGACCTTTGGAATCTAAAATGTTCATGTCCTAGACTAATGGTGAAAGCAATCCGATC
The DNA here is from genome assembly GCF_026130165.1 of Spirulina subsalsa FACHB-351. Taxonomy (GTDB): domain Bacteria; phylum Cyanobacteriota; class Cyanobacteriia; order Cyanobacteriales; family Spirulinaceae; genus Spirulina_A; species Spirulina_A subsalsa_A. Next base: position 24,819 of record NZ_JAIHOM010000046.1, read on the forward strand.
ATCAGTGTTTCCGATTGTACCTTGTGAGTGTGTATGATTACTCGTCGCGGTTTTTTACGTCATAGTGTGGCTTTCAGTGCGGGGGCGGCTCTTGCCCCCATGTTAACGGGGTGTGGGGTAGATGATGCCTTAACGTTAAGGATTCAACTGTTGAATCGTTCTTTGCCTCTGCGCTTAATTGGGCAGTTTCGTAACGGTTTACCGACGGGCAATCGTTTAGCCGTGGTGCCAGAAGCCCAGTTAGAACAAATTTTTGACCTGTTGAAAACGTGGCAGACTATCGCCCAAGGGGAGAAGGTCAATCAACCTTGGTGGAATCGGATTCCTTTGGTGGGAAAACCGCTACCAACTCAGGCGAATTTAGTCAGTTTGGGGGATGCTTGGCTACAATCTGCGATTGAACAGGAATATATCCAGCCCCTCGGTGAGGTTGAACAGTGGCAGGGCTGGGAAAATCTGCCCAGTCCTTGGCAAAATGTGGTGAGACGGGATCGGGAGGGCAATTATGATGGACAAGGGGAGATTTGGGGCGCGCCCTATCGTTGGGGGAATACGTTAATTGCTTATCATCAAGATGCTCTGAGGTCGCTACAATGGACTCCCCAAGATTGGGGGGATCTATGGCATCCGGATTTGCGCGATCGCCTCACCGTGATCAACCAGCCCCGAGAAATCATCGGCCTCACCCTGAAAAAACTCGGCTACTCTTACAATACCCCCGACCTCAACGCCGTTCCTGAACTCCTCCCGGAACTGAAAAAACTCGCCCAACAAATTAAGTTTTATAGTTCCACCCATTACCTACAACCCCTTGTGATTAAAGATGCTTGGGTCGCTGTGGGCTGGTCTTCTGATATTCTGCCCTTGATGCAGCAATACCCCCAAATCAAAGCCGTTGTTCCCGCCTCGGGAACAGCGCGCTGGGTGGATTTATGGGTCAAACCCCAAGGAAGCAACAAGCCCGCCCTAGACCCTCTCCTACAACAATGGGTTGAGTTTTACTGGCAAACTCAAGCGGCCCAAAATATCACCCTGAACACCAGTGGCACCTCTCCCATTCTCCTCACAGGCGATCGCACTACCCTACCCCCTGACCTCCAAAATAACCCCCTCCGTCTCCCCCCCCTTGAAGTCATCGAAAATAGCGAATTTTTGTTACCCCTCCCAGACTCCACCACTCAACAATATGAAGAATTTTGGCGAGCCATGCGCACCTCTGACCTGAATAGAACCGCCCCGAGTTCATGAGATGACCCTCCTGGCAGTCCTCTTGCTCTATTTCCGATAGAATGGGAAAAACCTATAAGTACAGGACATTTTTTTTAATCATGAGTCCAGAAATTATCAACCTCTTAGTTCAGAGCCTTTCTAATTTTCTCTATATCTACTCTCTCCTGTTGTTGGTGCGCGTGCTACTCAGTTGGTTTCAAACCGCAGCCTGGGCCCAACAAACCATGTCATTCCTTAGCCCCATCACAGACCCCTACTTAAATATCTTCCGCTCTTTTATCCCCCCTCTAGGCGGTCTGGATTTATCCCCCATGTTGGCCTTTCTCGTTTTAGGTTGGGTGGGCCCGGTGATTATTCAGGTACTGGGTACAGTCCTCTACAGTGTTGCCCGCTTCTAAAACCCCGATTTTTCCCTTGATTATGCCCCAACCTACACCGGATTTTTCTTTTTACAAAAAATAACCTTAGAATCCGGGTGAAAATTGCAGATTATGGCTACAATAAGGTAGTTTTTCCAGCTTTCCCTTGATTTAGGGTTGATCAATGACCTCTGAGACGGTTAAAACCTAGGGTTAACACCAAACCTAGGGTTAACACCAAACCTAGGGTTAACACCAAACCTAGGGTTAACACCTAGGATAGATTTTCCCTAGTATCAGGGGATTACCGAGAAGTGGGAATCCCCGTCGCTTTTAGGGCGGGGAGTTATTAACATCAGGAGGCCTCAACCGTGAGGTGGAAAAGGTGAATTGGAAAAGACTGGGCTAAATCACAGTTTTAGTCTCCCATCACCTTGCATCTATATAATATTCGACCCCATAAACATCTCCGAAAACCCTATTTCAGGAAGGGCATAGTGGTTTTTTGTGCCTAATTATAGGAGATGTCTAATGGCCAGATATCCAGATATGTCTAATTAAGTCGTTAGACTGATCTTCTCTAATAGACACCAGACACTATTGCCAACCTATCTGAGTCGTGCAAAAAAGGCTCGCTTGGAATACAAATAGGACAATAGCCCAGAGTTCACGTCTCATTCAGACTAGCTAGATTACCTCCCAAGTGGGGGCAACTCAAGGAAAAAGCACCGACGAAACCGCCTAGATTACCTACTTCTTGAAAATTTGGCTTGACAAATTAGGACGCTTCCCGTTTCCTGACGCAGGTCAGAACGCGGGAAGGGTGAACTTATACGGATGATTCATGGGTAGCGATTTAGCAATGATGAGTCAAAAATAGCCAAATATCAGCCAAATCAACGATGGGAGTCTAAGCACAATTGCTATAACCTAAAACCGTTTCCGTTTCTAGAATATACGAGTGAGGAGAGATGAGTCATGGAACATTCACAGGTGTCACCTCGGAGTCATGTCAGGAAGTTTAATGAGTCTTATGAACAAGGATTGCATAGAATCGGGGGAGGCAAGATAGGGGGAGTGTCCCATAGGGGTTCTCCCCCCCAACAGGACCCCAGCCCCAGAACGACGAGAACAATCCAACAGCCCTCCTCAAGGCGACCAACAGGAGACCGAACCGATTTTGTAGAGGGGCAACAGAAACAGTCGACCGTGAATGTACCGACCGTGAATGTTAGCTTAAAAAATGTTAAGTTGGGGGGCAAATCCGCCCAGAAACAGTCTAACTCCAGACCAACGGAGCATAAAGGTCAGGGTGGTAAACTGTTCCATCGTCCCCCAACTTATCCAGTGTCTAAAAATCAACCCCCTCAACCCTCTACACCTGAACCGACGACATCCCCCACTTCCTTCTTGTGGAGTTGGCAACTCTGGGGGGTGATGGTGATCATTGTGACGGGAACGATTGGTTTTAGTGCTACGGCCTTATTAACCAAGTCTCCGGCCATGCCGAATTGTCCCTCTATGTTCTGGCCAACTGCTTCGGCTTCAATGCGGTTGTATTGCGCGGAGTTAGCGGCGAATAAACAAACCATTGAGGACTTGTTAGAAGCGATTCGCTTGGTGGAGGATTTGCCCCTTGATCATCCTCTGCGAGGGGAAATTGACCGCAATATTGAGAAGTGGGTGAATGATTTGCTGGCTTTGGGAGAGCAGGAGTTTCAAGAGGGGCGCTTACAAGAGGCGATCGCATTGGCCAATAAAGTTTCCCAATATTTGCAAGATCCAAGCATTGTACAGGAGCGGATTGAGCGTTGGAATGAGGTCTGGCAACAAGGGGAACAAATTGCAGAAGAGGCAGAAAGTCATATTAAGAACGCCGCTTGGGGTTTAGCGTTTCAAAATGCGGCTCGTTTGACGAGATTGAATAATCGTTATTGGGCCAATACCCGGTATCGGGAGTTATTTGATTATTTAGAGTTAGCCCGTCGGGAAAGTCGCCAACTGGATGAAGCTTATACAGCCCTCAATCGGGGGGGTTTAGATAACTTGCTACAAGCCATTGAACTGGCTCAAAATATTAATGACCGAAGTTCGGCCTATGCGGAAGCTCAAATGCTGATCAGTCGGGCTGGGGATAAAATGATTGATCTGGCTTTGGAATTGTTGCAAGAGGGGAAATGGCAGGAAGCCATGCGGGTGTCTAATCAGATTCCCAGCGAGTTGGGGTTAACAGAACAGGCACTAGATATTAATATGTTGGCGGAAGCAGCATCAACGGCCAGTTATGGCACGGTGCGCAATTTAGAAGATGCGATCGCCCGTGCCATTCGTGTCACCCCCGGCCGTCCCCTCTATCGCCAAGCCCAAAAACTCGCCCGACAGTGGCAACTCGAAGCAGAGGCCGTGGTGCAATTAGACCAAGCTGATCAATTGGCCCGAGATGGTCGCCCCAGTTCCCTCAATGCCGCCATTGCCCAAGCCCGCTTAGTCACCCGAGAGAATCCCCGCTATTCCCAAGCTCAAAGCAGAATCAGCGACTGGACGCGGCAAATTCAAACCCTAGAAGATCGACCCCGTTTAGAACGGGCCCAGAATTTTGCTCGTCAGCCGGGTCTAGATAGCTTAGAACAGGCGGTGGAAGAGGCGAGGCAGATTGATCCCAATCGTCCCCTCTATCGGGAAGCCCAAATGCGGATTCAACAGTGGGAAAACAATATTCAACAAACGGAAGATCAGCCTATTTTAGATGAGGCGATGAACTTGGCGACTCAAGGGAATTTCCGGGCGGCCATCCAAACCGCGCAACGGATTCAACGGGATCGGGCGTTATACAATGAAGCCCAATCCCGGATTAGTCGTTGGGAACGGGAAGTGAATGCCCAGCGCCTGCTCGCCCAAGCCCAACAACTCGCCCAACGGGGAACGCCAGAAGCCCTTAATCAGGCGATTAATCGGGCTTCACAGGTGCCTAATGAGTCGTTATACCGTTACCAGAGTAATCAAGCCGTACAAGTCTGGAGTGAGCAAATTCTGGCAATGGCGCGGAATCGAGCGGGCAGTGATTTACGGACGGCTATTGCGATCGCCTCTCAAGTCCCCCCCAACACTCCCGCCTACAATGCCGCCCGTTCTCAACTGGAAATTTGGCAACGGATTCTCAATCCCTCCCAGTCTGCTCCGGCTAATGATTATCTCGATGTACAGGATTGGGGGAACTTGTAGCAACGGGTGGAGACAATCCGATCCACCTCCTGCTGTAAATGCTCTCGCTGGCCGTTGTTTTCAATCACAACGTCCGCTAGAGCAATTTTTGCATCTAAGGGCATTTGACTAGCAATGCGCGCCTGTGCCGCTTCTCGGGACAACTGATTGCGTGTTTGTAGACGGGTCAGTTGTTGTTCTGGGGAACAGGACACCACCCAAACTTCCCCCACTAAATCGGTCATCTGGGCTTCAAAGAGTAGGGGAATGACTAAAACCACCACCGGACTTTCTAGCGTCCTCATTTCCTGCTCAAAACGCTCTCTGACGAAGGGATGGATTTGGTCTTCTAACCATTGCCGTTCCTTGGGGGTGTTAAAAATAATGTCCCCCAGTTGAGGACGGTTGAGGGTACCATCAGAGTTCAGGAGACTGGGGCCGTAGCGCTGTGCGATCGCCTCCAAAATCACCGAACCTGGTTCCACCGCTTCCCGCGCATAGAGATCCGCATCTAAAATAGGCCAACCATAGGCCCGGGTCAAATAGTCCGCAACGGTACTTTTACCCGTTGCAATTCCCCCCGTTAAACCGAGAGCATAGGGCAGATTGTTCACCATCACCGCAAGGTTGCAATTCCTGTTAGCATTGATAGGGTATCAAAATCTTGGTTGTAGTGAGTTAAAAACTTAAAATGACTATTGTTCAACTCTTTCAAATCCTTTGGACGCTTTCTGCATTGTTATTGATTATTTTAGTTTTACTACACAGTCCTAAAGGGGATGGACTGGGAGGAATTGGTGGTCAAGCGCAACTGTTCACCAGCACCAAAAGTGCCGAAACCACCCTTAACCGCGTGACTTGGACTTTAAGCATTTTATTTGTTAGTCTCACGGTGGTTTTAAGCGCAGGCTGGTTAGGTTAGGTCTTGTTTAGGAGCAAGAAAGAATATCTAGGGTCTGCTGAAAAAGCCCAACGCTAGACTCAACAAGGGAATTGATAATTGATAATTGACAATTGATAATTGATAATTGACAATTATTTCCGACTCCCCCGCTCCCCTGCTCCCCGAGTTATTCAGCAAGCCCTATCTAGGGCTTATGGGGCGCTGAAGCGCAACTACGAACCTAATTCCCGACTCTCGATGGGGCGCTGAAGCGCAACTACGAACCTGATTCCCGGCTCCCGATGGGGCGCTGAAGCGCAACTACGAACCTGATTCCCGGCTCTCGATGGGGCGCTGAAGCGCAACTACGAACCTGATTCCCGACTCTCGATGGGGCGCTGAAGCGCAACTACGAACCTAATTCCCGGCTCCCCCTCTCCACTTTGCGGTTAAGATAAACTGGGAGGATCGAGTTTTTCCGATGTCGGTTCTTGCAATAACCAAAAACAAAACCCCGCTAAAAAGGTAACAGAAATGAGCGAGAAAATTAAAGATCCATCCCCTTCATGCCAGTAGTAAAAAGCCTCTCCATCTCCTCCCGCTACTAACATGACCATAAGAATAACCCGCAGACTATTCATGAAAAACCCCAAAACAAACGAGAAAACCAGTAAAACTGCTTTTTTTCCGTGACTTTGAGGAAACATAATTAAAAATAAAACCCCAAGACCGAATAAATGGGAAATGCCTTCCGCCCCGGAACATCCTTCCCGCACGTTCACCGTTGCATCAGGTAGGATTAAAAAACTCCCCACATGGGAAACATCAAAGCCACTATACCAGAGTAGAAATGCGGTAAAGTTTGCGGTAATGGCTGATAAATTAATGACGTAATAAAGTACAAGATAAGGAAGACTTAAAACGGCTAGAATAATCAGTTCTGGAATGTATTGTTTTAAGCCTTTAAATCCTGACGCGATTAACATTAACCCCCCACCAAAAAATAGAGGGAGAACGGGTAAAAATCGAGGGTTTAAGGACACATTAGCGGGGAGATTTGTCCAGAGTAAAAATAAGCCAATTAGCACCATACCGAATAGGGTTGCTAGAGGACTACTGACTAGCTGGAGGCTCTGGCGTTTTTGGTAAATGAGATAACCGATAACTCCGAAGAATAAGAGAACCGTAGAAATAAGATTAGCGTCATCACTTAGCCAAACCAACTGACCATAGATGGCGATTAAACCCGTGGTAATCCCTAATAACCAATACTGGGGAGAGTAAAGATAACTCAGGAGACTGTTTTGCTCAAGCTTCATGAATATTCACGGGCGAGAAGACTAATTTCTGTTCTTTTAATGGGAGAAACCGGGTTTCTGATTACGGCGGCTCAAATCCCCAGATGTTTGGCTTTTAGAGCAACAAGAAAAAGTGCTTGGGTCATGAACTTTGACATCCGCCCCGCCGTAAACGGACGGGGATTCCATCTATTTCAACAGGTCAAAAATTGACAATTGTTGAAATGCTGGATGGGATAAGCACGATTTGTTAGGGAGAAAAATCTCGAACCACCTTCCGAGGATTTTCGATGGGATTAACCGGGGTTAGGCTTCGACGCTTTTTTTCCGTTTGTCGTATTCTTTTTTCAAACCTGCACCAAAGGCTAAGGCTAATCCTGTGCCTAGGATGGTGAGAGGTTCGGGGACTTCTTCGACATGACCGGAGCCGGCTAACTGATAACTGTCGGCTGAGGTTTGGAATTTGATGGGGAAGTCGGAGAGGGTGGCGGATGAGCCGCCTAAACTAGTGGTTCCTGTGGAAAAGTCTCCAAAAATCCGTAGGCTAAAAGTGTCTGTCGCTCCGGCAAACAGACCTTGATTGACGTTTCCTCCAGAACAGTTGTTAGCGGCGTAGACACAAATATCAATGTTTTTGAAGCCGCCTGTAAAGTTAGGGGTGCTGTTGAGTCTCACATCATCAAACACGCCCCCTTGGTTGAGGAAACTGACACCTGTTGCATTGGGGTCTACCCCAAACCCAAAGCTCATAATGTTGGCATTGGTGAGGGTACTGAGTATGGTGGTGTTGGTCAGACTAATGGTTAAGTCCATGTAGCTGCTAGTAAAGGCACTCAGGGTATAGGTGGCACTAGCACTGAGGTCTTGAGTGAGACTCCCATAGGGGTCACTGGGACTGGCGGGTAATAACCAATTGGTCATGAAGCTGCCACCCACATCATCTTGAGTCATGCCCACAGTCCACAGGGGTTGTGCTGGATTCCCTGCTGTGTCGGTGGTTTGGGTAATGGTAAAAGCTTCTGCGGGCAACATGACTGAGGAGGTCAGTAGGACTCCCGTTGCAATGCAAAGGCTGGTGGAAAGTCGGCCAAGTAATCTATCCATAATTAAACCCTTGAGGTAATCAACGACTTGGTAAGTGTTATCGAGTAGATACTACGAGGGTAGTCTCTACTGGATTGATCAAGTCTACCCAAAAATACGCAAAATGTCTGTAAAGTTTCCGTGAATTAGCGGAGATTTTGATTAATCTTTGTAACGGGAAGGGGTTTGAGGAGGGATTACTCCGTGAAATCTTGGAGATGGGGAGTTTGGGTAGGTTTGCTCCCGGTTTGGACTTGCCAGAGGTTGGCATATACCCCTTGTTGGGCGACTAGGGTTTCATGGGTGCCTTGTTCGACGATTTGGCCTTGTTCCATGACGTAGATACAGTCGGCATGGCGGATGGTGGAGAGACGATGGGCGATCGCAATTGTGGTTCGGTTTTGGGTGATATGCTCTAGGGAGCGACTGATAGCGGCTTCGGTTTCGTTATCGACGGCGGAGGTGGCTTCGTCGAGAATGAGGACGGGTGGGTTTTTTAGGATGGCACGGGCGATCGCAATTCGTTGCCGTTGTCCCCCGGATAACTTTTGACCTCGTTCCCCCACAATGGTTTCATAGCCTTGGGGAAGTTCCAGAATAAACTCGTGGGCTTCGGCGAGTTTGGCGGCGTGGGTGATCTCCTCTGGGGTAGCTTCTGGGCTACCGTAGGCGATATTGTCCCCCACGGTGCCATGAAAGAGAAAGACCTCTTGGCTCACCCAAGCAATGGCTTGTCGTAAACTGTGCAGTTGAATATCCCGCAAATCTACCCCATCTAAGGTAATGGTTCCCTGTTGGATTTCGTAGAGGCGTAACAGTAATTTAACGAGGGTACTTTTGCCCGATCCTGTGGAGCCAGCAATCCCGATGGTTTGTCCGGCGGGAATATGCAGGGAGAGGTTTTTAATCACTTCCACCCCATTCCCATAGGCGAAATTAACGTTTTTTAGTTCAATCGCCCCTTGAACCTGGTCTAAGTATAAATGGCCGGAGTGAATGAGAATGGGGGTATCGAGAAGATTCATCACGCGCTGGGTGGATGCCATGGCACGCTGATATTGATCGAGGGTTTTCCCTAATCCGGTGAGGGGCCAGAGTAAACGCTGGGTCATGAATACCAAGACGCTATAAGTCCCTACGGCTAACTGGCCTTCGGCGGCTTGGACTCCCCCAATCAGGAGGGTAGCGGTAAAGCCAAAGAGAATGGCAAAGCGAATCAGAGGGATAAAAGCGGCGCTCAGTGCGATCGCCCGATAATTACTTTGACGATAGGCCTCACTGTCAATCCCCAGTCGTTGGATTTCGTAAGCTTCGGTGGTAAAGCTTTTGATCGTAGTAATGCCGCTTAAATTATTGGACAAACGGGCGCTTAATAAACTCACCTGTTCCCGCACTTGGGCATAATAGGGCGAGAGTTTATTCTGGAACACAATAGACCCCCAGACAATCACCGGAATGGGGATCATGGTCATCCAAGCCACCGTGGGAGCGAGTATCAGAAAACCCACACTAATAGAAATAATGGTGGTCGTGATTTGTAGGATCTCGTTTGCGCCAATATCCAGAAACCGCTCTAACTGGTTAATATCATCATTGAGGATGGAGAGGAGTCCCCCGGTGCTGCGTTCTTCAAAAAAGGACAATTCTAAATCTTGCAGATGACTGTAGGCATCTAAGCGGAGGTCATGTTGAACATTTTGGGCTAAATTCCGCCACAGTCGGTCATAGGCGTACTCAAAGATTGATTCTAAGCCCCAAATAATGAACGTTAAGACCGATAAAATCAATAATTGACCAAAAATGGTCTCGAAGCCCCATTGAGCCAGTAGAGAGTTTTGCTGTTCTACTACAATATCCACCGCCATCCCAATCAATAGGGGAGGGGCGAGATCAAAGAGTTTATTGAGAACGGAACAAGTCCCAGCTTGCCACATCAGGGGACGGTATTTGCGCCCGTAGCGGATGAGACGCTTGAGGGGATGTTTCACGGAGGGCGGTTTTTTGTTGTTCAAGGGCTTTTTCAGTGCGCCAGTCAAGGTTCTTTCGGTTGGTGTCAATTACAATTTTACTGCAATGTTGGCTTGAAGGCTCTCGGTTTCACCGATGAGATGAAAAGCCAACCAATATAGAAACAGCGAAGCACAATTAATACTCTGGAGAGTCTTGGCTCTCCACAGATTTTTTAATAAGAACTCTAAATGTTCTTTCTGGAATACTTTTCTCCGATATTTAGTCACCAACACAATATGAACAGTAAGATTAAATGTAGCCCTGCGGGTCTTAGAGTAATTGGCTTCCATAACTATTGGCAGCTTGTACGGTGAGATGATATTATGATAATATAACACATTGGGCGGTCGAGTCAATGCGAGTCATGGAGTTTAAGGTTAAAGCTAAACCAAAACAACAAGTCGCTATCCTAGAAGCTATTAGAATAGGACAGTTCATTCGGAATAAATGTCTTAGACTCTGGATGGATTCCAAAAGAGAAGATAAAGAGGATTAGGCTGCTCAAAAGGGCTGACGGATTCTATTGCCAATTTGTCCTAGACCTTGAACGAGTAGAACCCCTTGATTATACAGGAAAGGAAATAGGAATTGATGTGGGCTTCAACCATTTCTTGACGGACTCCAATGGAGAAAAACTAGACAATCCTCGATTTCTTCGTCAAGCTGAGAAGCTAGGACTCATATTTGTTCTTGTGGCTGTGTTCTAGACAGAGATGAAAACGCCGCTATCAACATACTTCGTAGAGCCAATACTGTCGGGCGGACAGGAATTTAAGCCCTCGGACAGACTACCCACTGTCTATTAGGTGAGAGCTTAGTATATAAGGTAACTGGTTGAACAGGGAATCCCTCGCTTTTAGCGATGGGAGCGTCAATTGATTATGTCCCGTTTGAGGGGATCAGAATATCACAAGTGGGTTAGCATTTTCGCGGGTTGGGTCATTGAACAAAGGTTCTACACCAAAAGATTTCAAGTCTGCAAAGATGTCAGGTACACTAATCCGTAGAATGAAGACTGGCCTTTGTATTGTCTCGGCCTGAGACGCTGTGAATCCTTCTATCTGAAAGTGTTATGACTCCAGTAGACCCCCCGAATCAACCCCCTCGTGATGATGAGATGTTAACCCCTCCGCCTCCTGCGGTTGAGTCCTTGGGTGGGTCAGGAGAAGACCCGTCAACGGGAGAGCCGGGGGATGATCCTGCTCTAGAGGCTGTTGCAAGGGCAAGGTCTGACGAGTTCTCAACGGAGGACCCAGAGGTTACTGGAGCAATACCCGATAGCGGTAGACTTGATAGCTTTAGTCCTTGGGATGATCCCCTACCGGAGTCGGGGGGGGATTTGCCCGAGTCTCAAGCGTCTAAGGTGTTAGATCAACTTTCAGGAACCGAGGAAATGGTTCTTGACCGGGCGCAATCCTTACAGGAGGCGGACTGGTTTGCTTTGGCGCGGAAATTACGGCAACGGAATCGGGACTTATTAAAACGGGTGGCGGCGCTGGAACAGTCCTTAGCTCAAACTCAGGAAGAGTTACAGGGGTATAAACGCCGCTTGTCATTGCAAGAAGGTTCGCGATCGCACCATCAAGCCGCCCTAGCCGCCCAAAATGAGGACTTACAAACCGCCCAAGCCCAAGTTAATCTACTATTTGAAGAACTAGAAGCCTCCCACAGGGTCGCCCAACGGCAACACCTTCTCATTGAAACCCTCACCGCCCAACTAGAGGCCGCCCAGAGTCAGATTGTCCATTTAGAACAGGAATATCAACGGGCGCAACAACGCTATCAGGTGCAAGGGTCAGTATTACTAGAAGCGGCAGAAAATTCTCAGGAACTGCGCGATCGCCTCATCCGCCAACAACAGCACACGCGCCAATTCAAAGCAGTCCTAGACCGTTGTCTGAGTCCCTTAGAAGAACTAGAAACCGAAAACCTCGCCTCGGCTTGGTCAGAAGAAGATGATGACGTAGAGGATCTCACCCAACCCGCCTCCCTAGAAGCCTCAGAAACGACCCTAGAAGCCATTTCTCGCCCCGTTGAACCGGAAAGCGAGGAAACCCCCCCCAGTCCCTCCCCCCACCCAGAAGCCACC
>NZ_JAIHOM010000271.1 GCF_026130165.1 Spirulina subsalsa FACHB-351
ATCGACCTCAAACAACTAGATGTATACTAACATATACAGCACAAATTGTCATGCTAAGAGTGATCCCTGAGCCTTAGCTAAAGAGTCGTGCTTCGCTGTTTCTATACGGGTCGGGTTTCATCCCGTCAGTAAAACCGAGGGTCTTTACCCGACATTGCAGATAAAACACCTCCACCGCCAGCGTTGCTGTGGTCGTAGAGGGCGTTTCTAGGGTGATATAGGCGGGTAACTCGGACGTTGGTTCTAAAGTTAAAATACGGGGGGATGGGGCTACATCTGCCGGGGTATTGAACGAACCACAAGCGCTCACTAACAAGACCGTCAGCCCCAGCAGAGAAGAAGACCCCCATTTTGGGTTAAGCTTCATAGGGGGAAATTGTGCTGTATGTGTTTATAACCACTATTCACCCGGGTCTTGCCCCCATCTGGATAAAAAGATATAGGTTTGACGTTCTCCCCCGCCTGAAGGCAGGGGGATTCATCGTTCTACGAGTCTCCGTTAGCTGACAGGATTTCTCCAACCAACCAAGAGGGAATCTCTCCCGATGCGTGAATTCGGGCGCGCCCCA
>NZ_JAIHOM010000225.1 GCF_026130165.1 Spirulina subsalsa FACHB-351
GTGGGGCGCGCCCGAATTCACGCATCGGGAGAGATTCCCTCTTGGTTGGTTGGAGAAATCCTGTCAGCTAACGGAGACTCGTAGAACGATGAATCCCCCTGCCTTCAGGCGGGGGAGAACGTCAAATCTTGCGCTCGGCATCAAAGAGAAAATAGAGGGGAGAAAATAGAGGGAGCATTCGGTCGCCATATTTCTGATAGCAAATCTGGTACAACATGAAAAACCCTAGACTCTCAAGAATCTAGGGTTTTCACTGGCTTTTATATCCTATTTGGTGGCGGGAGGCGGATTTGAACCACCGACCTTCGGGTTATGAGCCCGACGAGCTACCAGACTGCTCTATCCCGCGTCGCTGTTTTCAACTATAGCGCATTTGGCGCACAATTTACAAGTATATCAAAAAATTTTTTTGATTCCTAGGGTTAAGCTAGAAAAATTGAGAATTATTCATGAGCCATGAATCCTACTGTCCCGTGTTGCTGGCATTGGTTTGAGCATATTCTAGATAGCCTTGATATTCCGTGACTTTTTCTTGAGCCGTGGCATAATTGGGATCGTCTGCGGGGACTTGCTGCATAAGTGCGATCGCCTCTTGCCAAGTTTGCGCCACTTGTTGCCACTCCGCCTGAGTTTGAGCCGTTTGCACCGCGTTAGCCGCCTCCATTGCCTTATTCACCGCATCTCGGAAAGGCGTGGGAGAAGTAGGAACCGCAGGTGCTACCTCAGTCGGGGGGATTTCCTCCTCCACCCAAGTTTCCTCCTCTGAGGCAAAAGGATTAATTGAGTTAATCATCTCACACCCCCCCAGAAAAGTTAGGACGGTTGCACTGGCCAAGATTACAGTTAAACGATTCAACATCATAGATTCTGCATTAATGAGCGGTCACTGAAAAAAGTATAGCGGTAGCTGTGTAAGATCGGGACAGGAGTTGACATCCTCCCCAGCCCAAAGAGAGAGTCTTAAGTTCACATTTAAGGGTTCCTGCCTAGAAATAGCTGTTCTAATTGACTCACAATTCCTCTGGATTAATGCCCTGAGCGCGTAATAATTCTGCCAGTCGTTCCGCTCGTTGGCGTTCAGCTTCCGCCCGTTGGCGTTCTTGTTGTAGCTCTAATTCTGCTCGTTGACGTTCAGCTTCCGCCCGTTGGCGTTCTTGTTGTAACTCCAACTCTGCTCGTGCTGCCCTTTCCTCCCCCGTCAACAACAAATTCCCCTCCCTGTCCCACCACCGCAACCAAGGCAACTCTAGATTCCCATAGCGCCCTTGCCATATCCCCAACTCCACCCCCATTGGTTCTATGGGATAATGCCCTCGCTCATTGGCCTGAACTAACTCATAATGATTTTCAATGACATGATAAACCTCTACACTGGCTCTTTCTACCTCATAAATGGCATAAAAGGCGGGACGGATAATCTGTTCATACACCCAGAATTTACCCGGTTTTTGACGGTCTTGACCTATCTGAGATAAAGGTGTTCTATCTCGCTCTTCTGACCCATCCCCAGAGACAAACTCAATGGCAATTAAAGGGGAAATAAACTCTTGCCACAAGACATAAGACCGTCGGACTCGTCCCTCTAGACTCGGGGGAACATTAGGAACATAGAACCAATCTGGACATTCTGCCCCTTTTTCGGGAGGGTCTGTGAGTCGCCAGTAAATGCCGCAATCCTGACCGATAGCATACTGTCCGTCAGGATGGAGTTGTTCTAGGGTGGGTTTAATCGAATCAGTTAATAAGATACTTTGGGGATGCTCCTGAAAGTTTTTCACAAAAGTACCGTCAGAATCGGGGAGTTGGGTGTGGTCAGGAAGGCTAGTAATGCCGAAGGGGGAAGATTTGGCGATGGTCATAGTTAATCGTTTCTCATCGCAGGGTGTGGCTAGGATTATAACACTTGGATCAGAATAGGTGTTCTAATTGACTCACAATTCCTCTGGATTAATGCCCTGAGCGCGTAATAATTCTGCCAGTCGTTCTGCTCGTTGGCGTTCAGCTTCCGCCCGTTGACGTTCTTGTTGTAACTCCAACTCTGCTCGTGCTGCCCTTTCCTCCCCCGTCAGCAACAAATTCCCCTCACTGTCCCACCACCGCAACCAAGGCAACTCTAGATTCCCATAGCGCCCTTGCCATATCCCCAACTCCACCCCCATTGGTTCTATGGGATAATGCCCTCGCTCATTGGCCTGAACTAACTCATAATGATTTTCAATGACATGATAAACCTCTACACTGGCTCTTTCTACCTCATAAATGGCATAAAAGGCGGGACGGATAATCTGTTCATATACCCAGAATTTGCCCGGTTTTTGACGGTCTTGACCTATCTGAGATAAAGGTGTTCTATCTCGCTCTTCTGACCCATCTCCTGAAACAAATTCAATGGCAATTAAAGGGGGGATAAACTCTTGCCACAAGACATAAGACCGTCGGACTCGTCCCTCTAGACTCGGGGGAACATTAGGAACATAGAACCAATCTGGACATTCTGCCCCTTTTTCGGGAGGGTCTGTGAGTCGCCAGTAAATGCCGCAATCCTGACCGATAGCATATTGTCCGTCAGGATGGAGTTGTTCTAGGGTGGGTTTAATCGAATCAGTTAATAAGATACTTTGGGGATGCTCCTGAAAGTTTTTCACAAAAGTACCGTCAGAATCGGGGAGTTGGGTGTGGTCAGGAAGGCTGGTAATGCCGAAGGGGGAAGATTTGGCGATGGTCATGGTAAATAAGTTCTCATCGCAGGGGATGGAGACAGTATAGCATTTTCTACTGTTCGTATTTCTTGATGGGATAAAATGGGTAGCTACAAACCCTGTCTAGGCAAGTCTTAAAGTAGAAACCGGGTTTCTGTTGAGATGTCGCGGGACAATGAAGGGGTGCAAGAAACCGGGTTTCCGGATGGGTAGCAATACTAGACCCAAAAAACTCTAGAATCGAGAGATGTGATTAAACTGGAATCAGGTCGTTTTCCACTTACCGATCATGTTTTCTTGAAAGCCCCGATACTTTAGGACGGGGATGAAAAGAAAAACAGTATGTAACCCGCGAAGCGTCAACACTTAATGAGCCTTGCCAGTTTTATTAAGTGTGTTATAATG
>NZ_JAIHOM010000047.1 GCF_026130165.1 Spirulina subsalsa FACHB-351
CTATACGTATAGTATGGGTGGTAGGGTGTATGCATAGATGGCCCTAGTAAGGACGGTGGCATAGTGTGGCGCAGGGCTTGCTATGTATGTATGCATTACCATAGGGCTTGACGTGCATACATAGGTGGTCTATAAAGGTTGTTAGGGTTTACTATGTATGCATCAAGAGGGCAGGGCCATGAGCGGAGAAACACGCAAGAAGGTTCACCTGGGCGAGCTGATCGAGTGGATGCTCGAGGAGATCCGCAATATCGACGCCGACGAGTCGCTGGAGCGGAAGGAGAAGACGAAGAAGACAGCACGGCTGGCGAAGCGCTTCAAAACGCAGCTGCACGACGATGGCCGGCGGAAGGACGAGGATAAGATCGCGGTGAGCACCTATCGCCGCTACATGACCGAGGCGCGCAAGGCGGTGACCGCCCAGAACTGGCGGCATCACAGCCTCGACCAGCAGATCGAGCGGCTGGCCAAGCGCTACCCGAAGTATGCCGATCGGCTGGAGCGGCTGGGCACGCTGGCCACTATCAGCGAGATCCGCCTGGCGCACCGGGAGCTGCTCGACCGGATCCGCGACGATGACCAGGCGTATGAGGATATCCGGGCGATGAAGCTCGACCACGAGATCATGCGCCACCTGACGCTGTCGTCAGCCCAGAAAGCCGAGCTGGCCGAGAGCGCGACGGACACGCTCGAGGAGCGTGCGGTCAACACGGTGGAGATCAACTACCACTGGCTGATGGACCAGGTCTACACGCTGCTGACCAACCGCGAGCGCGTGATCGACGGCGAGTATCGGCCCTTCTACAGCCACCTGGCGCTGGGGCTGGCGCTGGCCACCGGCCGGCGCTCGATCGAGGTGCTCAAGACCGGCCGGATCAAGAAAGTGGACCGCCACCAGGTGGAGTTTTCCGGGCAGGCGAAGAAGCGCGGCGGGGTGGACTACAGCCAGGCCTATCACATTTACACCCTGGTCGACGCCGACCTGGTGGTCGAGGCCTGGAACGAGCTGCGCTCGCTGCCCGAGGTGGTCGAGCTGCAGGGCATGGACAATACCGAGATCAACCGGCGCACGGCCAAGACGCTGAACACGCTGGCAAAGCGGGTCTTCGATGACGAGGAGCGGGTGTTCAAGGACAGCCGAGCGATCTGGGCGCGGCTGGTGTTCGAGATGCACTTCTCACGCGACAAGCGCTGGAAGAAAGTCACCGAGGACGTGTTCTGGCGTGAAATGTTGGGCCACGAGGACATGGATACCCAGCGCAGCTACCGGGCCTTCAAGATCGATTACAGCGAGGGACCGGCGAGCGCGGAGCGCGAGCCGGCCGGCGGTCACGCCAGCCGCCTCGAGGCGCTGCGCGCCCTGGACGGCGCCGAGGAGCTGCAGGCCAGCCAGGCCATGGCGCGGGTGCATAACTGGGTGAAGGAGCAGGTCGAGCAGGAGCCCGAGGCGAAGATCACGCAGTCGCTGATCAGCCGCGAGCTGGGCACGTACCGGCCGACGATCAAGGCATACCTGGAGCTGGCGGGCGAGGCCCTGGAGACGCCCAACGTGGCGCTGGCCAGGGTGGCCGCGCCGGTACCGGAAGAGGTCGCGCGGCCGAAGATCCGGGTGGGCGCCCGCGAGCTGGGCGGGCGCTGGGTCGGGGTGGCCTCGGTCAACGGCGTCGAGGTGGCGCGCGTCGATGACATGCCGAGCCGAGAGGAGGCCATGCGGGCAGCCTACACCGCGGCCGGCGGGCGCTGATAGAGGCGCACCGACAGGCAGGTCATGCAGTCCAGGGGCTGGCGCGAAAGCGCCGGCCCCTTTCGTTGTGCGGCCACCAGGGCCTGGCAGATCTCGCGGGCCTGCTGGACGTGCTCCTGGACGTCCAGGGCGGCGGTCTGCAGCGTGGCGCTGTCGACGTCCTGGCAGCTGGCCAGCAGCTGGAGAAGCGAGTCGGCGCGGGCCAGCCGGGTTTCGAGTTGATCTTGCTGTTCTTGGATTGGGCTCATGGGCACCCCCTGCGTTGCTGTTACTGTACGATTATACAGTATTCCTAGGAGGCGTTTCCGGCAAGCCCGACGAGCCCTGGCCGTGCCGGCCGAGTGCCTTGGCGATCCGCTGGCTGCAGTAGTCGAGCGTCCAGGCCAGCAGGTCCGGGGCCATGCGGCCGTCGATCACGTCACGCTTGATCCCGGGAGCCAGCCACCGCATCACGTCCCGCAGCGGCGTGGCCAGACTGAGGGGCTTCGAAGCGGCGCAGGCGGCGGCGTAGAGTCTCTCGCTCTCCGCAAGGGAGGGATACTTTTCATCCGCTGCTGCTACCCCACCATGCAAAGTGTCACTCTGGCCGCAGGCCGCGTCGTTGCTGGCTTCGCGGGGAGTGTCGCGCTCGGGGGCGGGCATCGGCGTGTGGGTGCTGGCGGCTTCGTGAGTGGTCAGGCTGTGGACGCCTCGAGCGGCGCGCAGGCGCACGTAGTGCATGACCTCTTCCCATGACTCCTCGCTGATCGAGAGCCAGTTGGTGCCGCCGGACTTGCGCTTGTGCACGGTGAGGCCCAGGCGATCCATGATCGACTTGACGAACGTGGTGGCACACTTCGGGGCGGCCTTGGGATTGACGTAGCGCCCGATGCGCAGGGCGTTGTAGAGCTCGATGGCGGCCTGGTCGGCGAGCAGGGTATCGCGTACCTGGCGGCACTGCTCGACGGTGAACTCGCCCTCGCCGGTCAGCGGGTCGACGCCGAGGATCTCGAACACCTGGCCCAGCAGCTGGCGCGTGGGGCGTTTCCAGCGGTGGCGGGTCAGGGTGACGCGGGCGCGCTGTTGGGCCTTGTCGTAGGCGTCGGCCTGCTCGTCGGTGGCCTGCAGCAGCTCCAGGGCGGTGACGTGGCGGATGCCCTGGTCGTCGTAGAAGTCGACATCGTCGTCGGTGATCTGCTCGACGCAGAGCTGGTGCTCGATGTGATGGCGGTCGATCTCGGCCTGTTCGGCCTCGGACTTGAGTTCCTGACGGCTGAGGCGGGCGAAGCGGTCTTCGTCGGGGGTCTCGACGCTGTAGAGGATCTCGAGGCGGCGCTGGCGCACCAGGGCGCCGCCTTCCTTGCGATTGGCCCGGCTGGCTTCGACCTGGTCGTCGTTGGTGGCCAGGCGGTGTACCTGGTAGCCGTCGGCGATGAGCATGAGCAGCAGGTGGTTGGCGAAGTCGTTACGGGCGTGATTCTCGCCGGTGGCGCAGGAGAGGTACATCACGTCATAGACCGACTTCGTGCGGCGCAGCAGGATCTCGTCGCTGGTCTCTTCGAAGTCGCACGCCAGCTCGTCGGCGGCGATCAGGCCGCGCCAGAGGGCCTCGCGGTCGGTCTCGCGCATGACGCGGGAAATCCCTATGCCCAGCACGTAGTGGCGAGCGGTGCGATCGCGCCGCAGCATCTGGATGGCGTCGGAAGGGCTGACCGTTTGACCGCTGAAGATGCCGAAATGACGAGTGAAGTGCGGGGTGGTGATCGACACGCCGCTCGAGATCGCCGGGGAGTAGATCAGCACGTCCCAGCGGGGGGCCTCGTCGTTGGGGCGGTCGAGGAAGCGCTCGGCGTCGGGATCGGCCTTGCTTTCCTTGTGGACCAGCAGCACGCGCGCCTCGGGGCGGTACTTGTGAATCATGACGGCCAGCTTCTTGGCTGACTCGGCGCTGTCGTTGGCGACAAGGACGCGCTCGCCGGCGATCGCCGCTTCGAGGGCCTGCTGCCAGACCGATTCATGGTCGCTGTGGTCGACGCGCACGTGATCGTTGGCGGCGTCTACCTCGAGGATATGGATCGGCTCGCCGGGGCGGGCCATCTCGCACAGCTCGATCAGGCTGTCGTTGGCGTCGGCGTCGCACAGCAGCACCTGGCGGGCCGACTGGATGGCTTCGACCAGCCCATCCATGACGCGGGTGGGCTGATCGACCGGCCCGGTGGCGATGTGGCGCAGCACCTGGCTGGCCTCGTCGATGCAGAGCGTATCGACGGTGGTAAACCAGGAGCGGCCGTCGCCGTTGGCGAACTTGGGATGGGTGATGCTGTTAACGCAGCAAGCCAGGTGGCTGACCCAGGGCATCTCGGCGGCCAGCACGTTGCGATAGTGCTGGGTGTTGAGGCGATACGCGGCATCGCCCACCAGGGAGACGCGGTGGGCGATGTAGGCGGCTTTCGGGGCGGCCTGCATGAGCGGCCTGATCAGGTTCTCGGTTTTGCCCGATCCCATCGGCGCGCGAACGATGACCATGCCGTCGAGCGATTGCACCAGGTGCTGGACGTGCTCGGGCAGCAGCACGTTACCGTGCTCGGCGCGGATCCCGGCCACCTTGTGGTGCTGGACGTTGGGGCGAGCCAGTGCCTCGGCGGTGAAGCTGCGCAGGCCTGCGGCGCTCTCGAGCTTCTTGCGGCCGAGCCAGCAGACCCGCGACAGCAGGCGGTGGCGGTTGCAGGGCAGGCCCTCGGGGATGGTGCTGCAAACGATGCGGTAGACGTCGCGGCCGGTGTACCTGGTCGGGGCCAGCTGCATGCCGGCGTTGACCGCGCGAAGGGCCTCTTCCATGACGTTCATCTGCCCCGCGGCCGCGACGCGCTGCAGGCAGTAGTCGAAGAAACCGTTCTCCACCTCGACCTTGCTCGAGCGTGCGCGCAGGGCCTTGGCGGTGGCCTCGAGGCCAAACAGGCAGTGCAGATCGTTGAAGTCGGTCGGACCCTTGCCGGTAGCCCTGGCCGCAGCGATCGCCTCGGGATCGAGTAGCTCTTCCCAGCGCGGCATGACGCTGCGCAGCTCCAGCTCGCGTTTGATCTCCAGGGCGCGCTGCTGGCCGGCGTTGCCGGCGAGCAGCTTCCAGCAGTCGTTGT
Source organism: Spirulina subsalsa FACHB-351 (assembly GCF_026130165.1). Taxonomy (GTDB): domain Bacteria; phylum Cyanobacteriota; class Cyanobacteriia; order Cyanobacteriales; family Spirulinaceae; genus Spirulina_A; species Spirulina_A subsalsa_A. The sequence continues at coordinate 4,861 of NZ_JAIHOM010000047.1, forward strand.
CGGCGGCGTTGATCGGGCGCAGGTCGGGCTGCACGCGCCGGTAGCTGCGCAGCACCTTGACCAGGTTGTCGGCGTTCATGGCCACGATCACGGCGCAGCTGTCGCCCTTGATGGCCGTCTCGGCCAACCAGGTGCTGGCAGCGGTAGCGAAGCCCTCGGCACTATAGACGCGCTTGGCATCCAGGCTGCCAATGATGCAGTGCGCCCCGTCGAACTGGCCGGGCCGCGCGGCGATGGTGTACTTCTTGTACTCAGAGTAGAGGCGCTGCAGGCCGCGGTAGTCACCGTCGATGCCCTGCAGGGCGAAGGCCACGAACTCGCCGTGGCGATCGCGCATGCGCTTCATCGTTACGACCTCAACGATGCTGCCGATCTGTTTGGCCTCGAGGTAGGGCTCGCTGCCGTCGGCGTCGCCGAGCAGCTCGACGGTATCCCATTTGCCCGGGGCGAACTCGAAACGCTGGGCGCCGCGGCCATGCCATGCCAGCTCGTAGGCGTTGTGTTCGGCCTGCCGGCGGGCCTCGGCTTCGCGCTCCTGCCGTTCGGCTTTCGCCACGCGCGCGGCGCGCTCCGCGCGCCGCTTCTCCTGCTCGGCCAGCCAGCGGCGGTGCTTGTCGTCGTTGAGCTGCCCGCCGTCGCGGCGGTAGAGATCGAGCAGGGCGTCATAGCCTGACCAGGTCGCGGTGTAGCCGCCCTGGGCCTTGCTATGGAAGTTGAGGTGCGGGAACTCGATGCCGTTGCGGGCACGCTTGAGCGAGCCGAACACCGCGACCTTGTGGCGGTGGCCCTTGGCGAGGGTGGGGATCTTGCCGCGGTACTTCTTGTCGTCGAGCCTGACGTGAGGGGCGAGTGCCGGCCAGTCGATCTGGACCTCGGCCGCGACGGCGCTGATCTCGGTGTGACAGTAGTCGAGCAGCGCGTGAGGGTCGCTGTTGAAGCGTTCTGCGTAGTAGGCCGCGAGGCCCTGGCGTTGTGTCGTCATCGTGCGTCCGTGACCCAGGCACATAATGCACAAAAGTGCAAATGTACAAATGTACAAATGTGGGCAAAACGTTGAACGCTACGGGATCACGCCATATACTGGTGGAACTTGTGGCTTGCTTCACTGGCCTGCCCGCTAAACAGACCTTTGAAATCAACAGCTTGCCTCAAGATTGTCCGCTGTACCCAATATGTGAGATGGCTGATCTCGCAACATTCCAACGCCCGGGCCGCTAATCCCGGGCGTTGTTCTATCTGCCCTTCCTAAACTTCCCGATCCTAACGCATAGCGGCGTGCGTAGCGAGCTTGCTCACTATGCTACGCCAAAATCTTACGATCCGTAAAACTTCTTTCTGCCGTTTCTCATACTCCCTGCGTGAGGTCTATCACCATGCCCACCACGACGCCTAGCACCTGGGCGCCTTCGGGCAGGTCGCGCATGGGGTATTGGGTGTTGCGAGGCCGCAGGAAATGGTCGCGGCCGTCGGTGGCGAGCTGCCGGAAAAGTGGCGGCCCGCCGGCCTTGTCGCCGACCAGGACGTACTCGCCCGGCTGCGCCTTGCGCCTGGGCTCGATGATGATCGCCCCGCCCCGCGAGAAGCTGAGCCCCTCGAGGGCCTGCATGGAATCGTCCTGCAGCACCATGGCAAAGGCGCGATCGCTGACTTCCATCGGTGGCAGGATCCAGCGCGCGGGCCGCTTCTCGCCTACGTCCTTGTGGATGCTGAAGTCGAGTTCAGGCCGCTTCCATTCGACGACAGGAATCAGGCGCCGGGACACGCTGGGCGCCATCGTTCCCTGGTCGCCGCGCTCGGCATCCATGACCAGCTGGTCGATGGTTGTGCCCAGCGCGCGGGCGATCAAAGCGGCGGTGGTGACGTTAGGGACGAGCTTGTCTTGCTCGATTCGAGAGAGGTGGCCCGTTTGCAGGTTTCCGCCGACCAGGTCACAAACCTGCTGGAGCGTCATCTGCTGGGCGTGGCGCAAGCGCCTGATAGCGTGTCCGATTTTCATCTTCTAATTTTCCGGCGTCGCTCTACATAAAAGCAAAGTGCGATATGCAGAGCTATTGCGCTTGATTCTGCAAATAAGCAGAATGTGGGCATGCCCACACGAAGGCATGAGAAAACTAAAACCATAAAAGGTAGGCTTGTAATGAAAACGGTACGCACGGAAGACCAGGCGATCATCGCCGCCACCCGCGACTGGTTCGAGAACAGCAGCGAGTCGATTGAATCATTCTCGACCACCCACCTGATTCCCGCCCTGGAAGATGCCGGCCTCGCTGACGTCGATCATGAATCGGTCGAGCGCAGCGCCTCGGCGTATACCCGCTGGCGGCGAGCGGCATCCATGAAGGTCGGCCGCATCATTCGCGGCGACCAGCCCTTCCCCCTCTCCTGGAAGTGGATCTGGATCGGCTGCCTTCCCCCGGTCTACCAGCTCGAGGTGAAACGCGAGCTGATGGCGATGGCCGGATCCCTCTATGTGCCCATTCCCAATTTCACCCATGCCGGCGACCAGCCGACGCGCGCCCAGGCGCAGCTGCACCGCCTGGCAAAGGAGTTCGGCGAGCTGCTCGAGCACGCCAAACCCAGCCATAACGGCTACTACGACCTGAACGACGACCCGCGCCAGGTGGATCGGATGATGAAAGAGGCCGTCGACCTGGTCGAGGTGGTGCTCTCCGAGGTGGCAGCAGTCAGCCGCGGTACCGGGCGCCCGCTGCCGCGCTTCAAGATGATCGCGTTTCGGGTGGAGGGTTGAGGCATGCCGCAGATGAACTTCGATCTGGAAGATGGACAAGGCCCGGTCAGCTTCGTGCTTTCCAAGGCTGATGGCGATCGCTTCATGGCGTTCATGGAGGAATGCACCGACGCCATCAAGCGCCGGGACCAACTGACCGAGGAGCTGGAATCCGCCCAGGACTACGCCGAAGACCGCGTCAGAGTGCTGGACCTGGTGCGCGAGAAGCTGGGGGTGCCGAGCGAGCCACACCAGGGCATGGACGAGCGAATCCTGGAAGCCCTCGACGCGCTGGTCTCGAATCGCCCCGCCCCTGGTCGCGTCGTCGAGCCACCACCCTGGTACGTCACCGAAGACAAGCCATGGTTTGCCTACTGCCCAGAACAAGGCCTCATGGCCTTCGAAACTGAGGCCGAGGCCATTCGGCAAGGTCAGGAGTTCATCGCCGACCATCTCGACGAGTGCTGGAACGAGGAAGCCGATCAGGTGTTTGTCGGCCGCGCCACTCAGATCAGCACCCAGGTGGACCTCGTCAACCGACCTGACGACAGCGAGCTCGATGAGGATGGCTTCGATGCTGAGGGGCGCAGCTGGAATGAAGACTGGGCCTACATCTGCAATTACCGCCTTCAGCCGGTTGTGAGCGATGCCGCCAAGGCGTGGGCAGCGGCTTCTTCGACCGCCTGCGATGACCAGTTCGCGCCGGACCCGGAGGGCTGATCATGAGCGAGCCAGTTTCCCATCTGCGCGCCGAGGGCAAGCCCGGCGTTTCAGCCTGTGGCAAGCAGGTTGACGACTTCCTGCTCGGCGACAGCGCCGAGGGTATCGAGTGCAAACAGTGCCATCGCACCCAGTATTTCCTGAAGGTGGCAGCCGTCGAGATCGAGCAGTTCCTGGCTGGCAGCTGCCGATGCGCCTCGGAAGTCGCCGACGACTTTGGTCTGGATGAAGACCAGGTCGCCAAGATCATGAGCGACGCCGGGCATGAACGCTGCGAGACCTGCGGCTGGTGGTGCACGGATGACGAGATCGACGTCGTCGACGACGAGTACGTTTGCACCGACTGCCGTGAAGGCGGGGAGGAGTGACCATGGCGGCCCCTGATTCCGTCCGCACCTACTTCAACGCCGGTGACACGGCCACCCTGACGCGCGTCAGCCAGGCATACGAGCATCTGACCGGGGGGCGCGGGTTGGCAGGCGTGCCCGAAGCGTCACTGTTCGCGCTCCTGGTCGAGTTGCGGCACATCCATAGCAGCCAAGGTGCTGCCGGCGATCATCGTCGCGCCCAGGAGCTGCTGCAGGACTTCCTGTCGCACACCAAGGCCAAGCAGGAGGTGCCACGGTGACCATCGTCAGAGACGCCCTGCTCGCCAGCCTGTGGCTGGCCGGTTTCATCATCGCTACCGGGGAGTGGCTGCTGTGAGTGATGAGGCTGATTACGCTGGCGAGGCCCGCATCCGTGACGAAGAGGCGCTGGCAGCTCGACTCGAGCGCGAGCGCCTCGCCCGAGAAAGCCAGGTCGGTACCGCAGAGTGCATCGACTGCGAAGACGAGATCCCGCTGCGCCGCCGCCAGGCGTTGCCCTGGGTGCGTCGTTGCGTGACGTGCCAGCAGCTTGCCGACCTGTTCGATGGTCCGCTTCGTCGATGAGGAGGTCGCCGTGCTTGGTGCCCAGGATCTGGCGTTCATGCGCCGCACCGTGGTCTATGCCCACGCTACGCCGTCGCCCCGCCGAGTCAGCGAGGGTGACATGCCGGCACGCTACGACGAGAGCTTCCACGGCGATCGCCTGCCGCCGGCAGGCCCTCGCCGCTGGGCTGCCGAGATGAAGCGCGCCTCGACCAGGCTGGTGGCCAGCCAGACCCGGCCGAAGCCGAAAAGCTCGCTGCCGCTGCCGCCCTGGGCATTCGAGGATTCCAAGGTGGTGGCGGCGATTCGCACCCTGCCCGCCGACTATCAGCACTGGCTGCGCTACGCCTACGCCGATTCCCGCGAATGGAGCGACGAGCAGGGCGTCACCGTGGCCCTGTGGCAGCGATTCGCGCCCACCCTGGGCAACGCCCGCCCCAAGACGCTGAAGGCCTGCCAGGGCCTCGCTCACCTCGCTGCGCAGTGCCACAAGAGCCGGAAGAACAGCGGGAAGGTTCTGGTCGAGCCGGCCCGGCTCCAAGAGCTGCTGCAGATCACCCGCGCCAACTGGGACAAGCACTGGGGGCCGCGCTGGCACGCCATGCACGGCATTCTGAATCAACTGGACCGCGAGGCGCTCGAGGCGCTGTGGAGGGTGACGAAGTGACCGATCTAAAAAGCCTGACCGATGACGACCTGCATGAAATGATTACTGAGGCCAGGGCAGAACAGCGTCGCCGGAAAGAAGAGAAGAAGCTGCCGGTGTTCCTGGTCGATGGCTGTTATTACAAGAGTCTGAGAGAAGCGGTAGAAGAACATTATCAAGACGTTTTGAGCCTGAAGAACAAGAGCGATGAGGATCTGGTTAAGTATTTGGGCAAGTACCTAACCGATGGAGTCGATCGCACCCGCTTCGCTTTTAAAATCGAGTTTTGGAGCGAGAGCGAATATAACGCCAGGCCAGATCATGTTTGGGGGCCGCTGAATTGATCCCCGACTGCATCCACTGCCAGCACCCGCCGGAGCGCCGCGAGCACGATGGCCGAGTGATGTTCATCTGCCCGGTGTGCAACAGCCGCGGCGAGGCGGCGACCTGCGAGATCTGGGCGGCGGCGACGTGGCGCGAGGTGAACCGCGAATTGCCGCTGCATACCTGCGGCCACCGGCCACGCTTCAAGGCACGCGAGGGGAAGTGGTGGGCCTGCTGCACCGGCTGCCAGCACATGACCGGCGGTTTCATGTCGCTGCAGGGTGCCGTTGCTGGCTGGATGCGATCGTTACGTTAGTGACAAACGTACAAACCAACATTTGCACTTATTGACAAAAGTACGGATCCGAGGGATGATTCTGCCAAACTACCCAAGTTGCGTAGAAAGCCCGCCACCAGAGCGGGCTTTTTCGTGCCCGCTACAAGCCATTGCCCGCCTCGGCGGGCTTTTTTATTCCCATCTGTACGCAGGGCCGCCTAAGAGGTGAGCCACCATGCCAAAACACGAGAAGCGCGCCATGCCCGAGAAATACATGGATCTCTGGCAATCGGCTATCGCTGCCTTCCAGCTCTACTGGCCAAACATCTTCATGGCCAGCCTGGCGTTCATCATCGCGCTGCTGCGGGGCATCTACACCGGAGCCAAATGGAAACGGAGCTGCCTCGAGGGCTCCATCATCTTCTTCTTTGCGATCGCCTTCGGCCCGGCAGCGGCTACGGCAGGCATTCCAGTCGAGTACGCGACCGCCGGAATGGCGGTCGTGGCGTTTCTGGGGATCGACTTTTCGCGCGACCGCCTGACCAGGGCGGTCGATCGGTTTCTCAACAAGTGGCAGGCCAAGTGATGGATATCGACGACCTGAAACGCCGGCTTATCGCTGAGGTGATCGAGCGCGAAGGCGGCTATGTGAACCACCCCGCCGATCGCGGCGGCCCGACCTGCTGGGGTATCACCCTGGCAGTGGCCCGCGAGAACGGTTACCAGGGCGACATGCGTGCCCTGCCCCGCTCCTTCGCTGCGAAGATCTACGCCAACCGCTACTGGCACCCGCTGAAGCTCGACGACGTCGCGCCTCGGCATGCTGGCCTCGCGGCCGTGCTGTTCGACTTCGGCGTCAACAGCGGCCCTGTTCGGGCTGCTCGTAAGTTGCAGATCCAGCTGAACGTGCTCAACAACCGCGGCCAGCTTTACGAAGACCTGGAGCCGGATGGGGCATTCGGGCCGGCCACCCTGCGCGCCTTCAATGGATTTGTGAAAGCTCGTGGAAATCAAGGATTGGACGTTTTAGCGCAGACCATCAATGCCGAGCGCATCGTATTCTGCCGGCGGCTGGCCGAACGCGACGAGAGCCAGGAGGCGTTTACCTATGGATGGTTCAGGCGCGTGGTCGAGCTGCTCTCTCATGTGCTGCACCAGAAACCGGTGCCGCGCGAATGGATCGATGAAGTCGCTATTAAGTGACAAGGGGTATTGCTGTGAATGCTATCGCCATCGCGTTGGGCCTCGCCCAAGCAACAGGCATGACCGAAAAGCTTGGCGATTTGATTGCCGGGAAGAACGGCGCAGCCGTTGCCGACCGCGTCGTCGACGTGGCCAAGCTCGTCACCGGCATGCGTGATGGCCGCGCTGCTCTCGAGGAGGTGCAGGCCGACCAGGGGAATCGAATTCTCCTTGAGGAAGCCCTGGTCGAGCGGGAAACCGAATTGTTGCGGCTGGCGAATGAAGACCGGGCGAATGCCCGCGATTATTCGCTCGCCCTGGTGCACGCCGAGCATTCCAGCTGGCTTGCTCGAAACTTCGTTTTCCTGATGTCAGGGATTCTGCTTCTTTTTGCGATTGCCTACTCGACCGCGGTGACGTTCATTCCTTTGACGCCGCAGGGCGAGCGCTATGCCGACCTAGTGATCAATGTCGTGATCGTCGGCGGGATCGTCGGCGGCGTGCTGCGCTTCTTCCTTGGTGGTGGCAAGCAGCAGGGCGGCCACCAGCTGGGCGACAAGCGGCTGCGAGACTTCGGCGACTACGGCAAGTAGCTGCCCGCCCCGCCCTGGTAGCGCCCTGCAGGAAAGGCCTGCGCGGCCGTCGAGGGGCGCTCGCAGGGGCGCCCCGATCCTGCCCGCGGGTTTAGGTACTCCCCCGCCCTCGGGCCGTCACGGGTTGGAAACGCGCGGAATTCGTGCGTTTTTGGGTTTCGATTTCAAGTCCTTACTTCCTTTCTGGAAGGGACCGGCGGCGGTGGCCTCGCCACCCCGCCGACCCAGCAACCATGCACATTTGAACAAACGTACCAATGTACAAACGTCCTTTTGCAAGAAAGGACGTTTCTACATTTGCACGTCTGCACGCCGGGCCGCCTGGTCCTTTCTCCTGGAGCTCCCGATGGGCGAGATCGTCAGCAAGAAGATGTTCGCCAAAATGGTGGGCAAGTCTGATCGCTGGATCGGGAAGTGGATCGACGAAGGCATGCCGGTCGCGGGCGGTGGCGGGAAGGGCCGAGTGCTCGAGATCGACACCGAGGACGCCATCGACTGGCTGATCCGCCGCGAGGTGCGACGCCAGTTCGGTGACGAAGACGACGAAGACGAGGATGGCGTCGGCTCGGCGAGTTCCGAGGATCGCATGCTGAAGAAGGCGCGCCGGGAAAAGCTGCAAATCGAAATTGACACTGCCCGCCGCCGGCTGGTCCCGGTCGATGCCGTCGAAGCGATCATGATGCGCTTCGCATCGATCTTCGCGACGCAGATCGACGCGATCGCCAGCCGCGTGGCCTCAGACATGGCCACTATCGATGATCCTGCCGAAGCCCGACACCGACTGCTCATCGAAACCCGACGAGTGCGCGCCGCTACCGCTGACGGAATTGTTGCGGCAGCACGCCAGCTCGGTGAAGAGGTTGATTCGCTCGACCTTGCTGATGGCGAAGATGGTGACGGCGCCGCCGCCGAGGACGGCTGACGAGTGGGCGCGCGAGAACCGCATCATGCCGTCGACGTCGCCGATCCCCGGCCCGTTCGACCCTGATACCAACCCCTACATGCGCCCGGTCGCCTGGGCGTTCGCCCAGCCCTGCTATAACCGCGTCACCTTCGTGATGGGTACGCAAATGGGCAAGAGCGTCACGATGGAGAACATCGCCGGCCACCGGCTCGACGAGGATCCTACGCCGATCATGTACGTGACCCCGACTCGCCCGCTGATCGTGTCGACGGTCGAGCCCAAGTTCATGGACATGTTCCGCGAATGCGGCTCGCTGCTGGCCAAGTACGACTGGCGGCGTTCGTCGATCACCACCAAGTGGATCGGCGGTATCAAGTTTCGCTTTGCCTGGGCGGGCTCGGCCACCGAGCTGGCCGCCGACTCGGCGGGCCTGGTGCTGGTCGACGAGGTCGACCGCATCGTCAACACCAGCGAGGGCGACACCACCGAGGTGATCGAAGCGCGCGGCGACGCCTACGTCGACAGCAAGATCGGTTACACCGCGACGCCGACGCACGGCAAGGTCGAGAAGCGCCGCGACGATCGCACCGGCCTCGAACACTGGCAGACGGCCAAGGCTGCCGCCCTGGGCTCGGCCGTATGGCGGCTGTGGCAGAGCGGCACGCGCCACGAGTGGGCCGTGCCGTGCCCCGAGTGCCTGGAGTACTTCGTACCCTGGTCGGGGCTGCTGTGGTGGCCGGGGCAGGGCACCGAGAAGGAATGCACGCCAGACGAGGCGGCGCGAACCGCGCGCCTGTGCTGCCCAAATCACGGCTGCATGATCGAGGACAAGTGGCGCCCCTGGATGAACCGCCGCGGCGTGCCGGTGGCCCCGGGCCAATCGGTGACCCCGGCCCAGCGCATGGGCGACCAGGTGCACGCCGGCGAGGTGGTCGGTACCGCCGACACTGAAGGCTCGACGCATTACTCGATATGGGTCTCGGGGCTGTGCTCGTTCGCGGCCAAGAAGACCTATGGATTCCTGGCCAAGAAGCTGCTGGCCGCGCAGATCTCGGGCGACCCCGGCAAGCTGCTTGCAGTGCACAACACCGGCTTTGGCGAGGTGTATTCCGAAACCGGCGACGTGCCGAGCTGGGAAGAGATCAAGATGCTGCAGTGGCCCTACGCGCTCGGCGAGCTGGTTCTCGAGCCGATCAAGATCTATGGCACGGTCGACGTGCAGAAAAACCGCCTGGTCTACGTCACCCGGGCGTGGTTTCTGGGCATGGGTTCGGCCTTGCTTGAGCATGGCGAGCTGTGGGGGCCGACCGATCAAGACGAGGTATGGGACCAGCTCGGCGAGCTGCTCGGTACCGAGTACGGCGGCCGTGGCATCGACCTGCTCGGTATCGATATTGGGTACCGCGACGACCAGGTCTATCAGTTCATCAATGCCCACAAGTCGCAGGCGATCGCCCTGCGCGGCCGAGACAAGCTGGATAAGCCGTTCAAGCTCGAGCGAGTCGAGCAGGACCGCAAGGGCAAGACCCGTAAACGTGGCGACGCGCGCTGGGCGTTCGACAGCCCGCTCGCCAAGCGCTGGGTTCACTCGCGCATCGTCCGCGCCCAGCAGACCGATGCCGGCCGCCGGCCGGGCTGGTGGCTGTTGCCGATCGGTGTCAACGACGACTACTGCAAGCAGCTCGTCGGCGAGGAGTGGGTCGAGAGCGAGGGCCGCTTCAAGCAAGTGGGCGAAAACCACTACCTCGACTGTGAAGCGATGCAGTACGTGCTCGCCCTGCGCGACAAGCTGCATCGCAAGCGCAAGGGCGCCCTGACCCGCGACGAACTCGCGCGGAAAGTCGACCCCAAGGCCACACCGCCCGAGGAGGTCGCGCCGGATCCCGAGCCGTCACCGCCAGCCAGCGCCCCCGATAACGAACCCACCCCACCGCAAGCGCCGGCCAAGAAGGCCCGCTTCAAGGTGAAACGACGTAGGCGATAACCATGCGACCACCTCAGATCCGCGCCGGGGATAGCGTTTCCTGGCGCGTTCGCCTGCCCGGCTATCCGGCCGAGTCGGGTTGGCAGCTGCACTACGCGCTGCGCGGCCCCCAGGGCATCGACATCGAGGCCCTGGAAGGCGAGGGCGGCGACTACCTGGTCGAGGTGGTGGCCGCCGACAGCAGCGAGTGGCAGGCGGGCCTGTATCGCTGGGTGGCCTACGTGGTCGGCCCTGCCGGCCAGCGCCTGACCAAGGCCACCGGCGACCTGCATATCCACCCGGATCTCCTCGCCCTGGACGGCCCCGAGGACATGCGCAGCCACGCGCGGCGCATGCTCGATCTGATCGAGGCAGCGCTGGAGAAGCGCATCCCGAAGGACCAGCAGAGCTACGAGATCGACGGCCAGCGCCTCGACCGGATCCCGATCGAGCGCCTCGAGGCGCTGCGCATCCGGTACCGGCGGGAGGTGGCCCAGGAGAGCCGGCGGGGCAATGGCCCGTTTGGCCGCACCGTTAAATGGAGCTACCCCGCATGAGACGAGAGAAGCCGAGCCTGCTGCAGCGCGCCCTCAACGTCGCGTGGTACGCGACCGTCGGCATGAAGCGCAGCTTCTCCGCGGCCCGGCGATCGCGTCTCACCCAGGGCTGGTCGACCCGGACCAGTGCCGGCGACGCCAACCAGGTGATTTACCGCGACCACGAGACGTTGCGCCAACGCTCGCGCGAGCAGTCGATCAACAGCCCGTACATCAAGCGCTATCACCGGCTGCTGAAACAGAACGTCATCGGCCCGAAGGGCATCCAGCTGCAGAGTAAGGCCGAGCTGGACGATGGCAAGTCGGATCGCCGCGCCCGGCACATCATCGAGCATGGTTGGAAGCGCTGGGGGCGAAAGGGCACCTGCGACGTGACCGGGCGCTACTCCTGGGTGACGTTCCTGCAGCTGTGGCTTGAGACCCTGGCCCGCGACGGCGAGGTGATGGTGCGCCTGGTGCGCAACTTCCCCAACCGCTACGGCTTCGCCGTGCAGATTCTTGAGTGCGACCGGCTCGACCTGAACTACAACGACCTGCTGCCCAACGGGCACCGGGTGCGCATGGGCGTGGAGCTCGACGACTGGGAGCGCCCGCTCGCCTACTACCTGCTGCGCGACCACCCGGGTGACGTGCAGCAGCGGCAACCGGCCCGCGGCCGGCATGAGCGCATCCCGGCCAGCGAGCTGCTGCACACCTTCGAGCCCTGGCGCCCGCACCAGTCCCGCGGATTCACCTGGGCGCATGCGGCGATGCTCGAGCTCTACCACCTGGACGAGTACCGCAAGGCCGAGATGCTGGCCGCCGAGCACGGCGCCAAGCTGACCGGCTTCTTCGAGCAGGACGCCGAATGGCTGGAGCCGCCGGACGAGGACGAGCAGGACGCCGAGATCGAGGAGGAGATCGAGGCCGGCACGGCCAAGATTCTGCCCTACGGCGTGAAGTTCACGCCCTACAAGAGCGACCACCCCAGCTCGAACTTCGGGCCGTTCCTCAAGCAGGGGCTGCGCGGTACCGCCGCCGGCCTGGGGCCGAGCTACAACCGCCTGGCTCATGACCTGGAGGGCGTCAGCTTCTCGAGCCTGCGCTCGGGCGAGCTGGACGAGCGCGATTACTACAAGTGCCTGCAGCAGTTCGTGATCAGCGAGCTGCTCGAGTTCGTGTTCGAGGCCTGGCTGGAGATGGCCATGCTGACCGGCGCGGTGAGCCTGTCGTTTTCGCGCATTGAGCAGTACCAGAGCGTGCACTGGCAGCCGCGCGGCTGGGACTGGGTAGACCCAGCGAAGGACAGCAAGGCGGCCAGCGAGTCGATCAAGAACCGCACCAAGACCCGCAGTTACTACATTCGCCAGGCCGGCGACGACCCCGAGGAAGTGTTCGAGGAGCTGGCCCGCGAGGAGGAGGAGCTGCGCGAAAAAGGCCTGCTGCCCCCAGTGGGCGAGGGCTCCACCGACAACCCCACGGATCCAGACGATGACGAAGACGAAACGCGCGACGCCGCCTGACCAGGTGGTGCGCACGATCCAGAGCGCCCCGATGGCTCGGGCCTTGACCGTGGTCGAGGACAGCATCGACCTCGAAAAGCGCACGGTCGAGGTCGCCGTCTCCAGCGAGTACCCGTTCCGGCGGTGGTTCGGCATGGAGATCCTCGACCACTCCCCGCAGGCCGTCGACCTGACCCGACTGAAGAACGGCGCCCCGCTGCTCGACCAGCATGGCCGACAGATCGGGGTGGTCGAGGACGCCTGGATCGATGGCGACCGCAAGCTGCGCGCCAAGGTGCGCTTCTCGCGGGGCGAGTATGCCGAGGAGATCTGGCAGGACGTAGTCGACGGCATTCGCCGCAACATCTCCTGCGGTTACCTGATCCACGAAATGGTGCTCGAGAGCGAGCGCGATGGTGTGGACACCTACCGCGTTACCAAGTGGGAGCCCTACGAGGTTTCTTCCGTTTCCATCCCGGTTGACCCGACCGTCGGCGTCGGCCGTTCGCTAGACCAGCAGCAGCACACCATCACCGTAAAGGAAAGACGCATGGATCCTAAGCAGCAGAACACCCAAGGCGCCGACGACCAGACTCCCGGCACCACTACCACCGTCGTCAGCGGCGGCGAGCAGCAGCGCGGCATGACCACGCCGGCCGCGCCGCGCGACGATATCCTGGCCCAGGAGCGTCAGCGCGTGGCGGACATCACCGCCATGGGCGATCGCTTCAACCAGCGCAGCCTTGCAACCGACGCCATCCAGAAGGGTTACAGCGTCGACCAGGTGCGCGCCATGATCCTGGAGCGCATCAACCCGCAGTCGGCCCCGGCCGGCGCTGGCCAGGGTGGCGACCTGCCCAAGTTCGGCCAGCAGCGCAACGTGACCACCGAGGGCCTCGGCGTCACCGAGCAGGAAGCCCAGCAGTACTCGCTGATGCGCGCGCTCAACGCCGCCGCCACCAATGACTGGAGCAAGGCCGGCTTCGAGCGCGAGCTGTCGATCGCCACCGCCGACGCCCTGGGCAAGGAGGCTCGCGGCTTCTTCGTGCCTCACGACATGCTGATGCGCGCGATGATCCACCACCCCAGCGCTTCCATGCGCCGCGGCCTCGAGGTCGGTACCGCCGGCAAGGGCGGCGAGCTGGTGGCCACCGACCTGCGCATCGATCAGTTCATCGACATCCTGCGCAACAAGACGGTGATCGCCCAGCTGGGCGCGCGGATGCTCTCCGGCCTCGAGGGCGACCTCGACCTGCCGAAGAAGGTCAGCGGCTCGAACTTCTACTGGCTCGGCGAGAAAGAGGACGTGAACCTCTCCGACTTCGACCTGGCGACCCTGCCGATGAAGCCGAAGACCATCGCCGGCGGTATCCCGGTCACCCGCAAGCTGCGCAAGCAGGCCGCGCTGTCGGTCGAGGCGCTGATCGTGGACGACCTGATCAGCGGTATCGGCGTGGCCATCGACCTGGCGATGCTGCTGGGTACCGGTACCGACAACCAGCCGCTGGGCCTGCTCAACCAGACCGGCCTGGGCGCGATCGAGTACGACGCCCAGGGCATCGCCTGGGGCAAGGTGGTCGATATGGTCACCAAGGTGGCGACCTACAACGCCGACCAGGGCGCGCTGGCGTACCTGACCGGCGTGGTGGAGCGCGGCGCCGCCCAGCAGACCGAGAAGTTTTCCGGTACCGGCAAGACGATCTGGGGCGACGACAACCGCGTCAACGGCTACCGCGCCGAGGCCACCAACCAGATGCCCAACGATACCTGGGTGTTCGGTGACTGGAGCCAGATCGTCATCGGCATGTGGGGCGTGCTGGATCTCAAGCCGGATCCCTACGCCCTGGCCGGCCAGGATGGCTTGATCGTTCGCGTGTTCCAGGACGTCGACGCCAACACCCGCCGCCCCGAGTCGTTCTGCGTAGCGTCCAAGGCGACCGCCGGCTAACAGCTACCCAAGCGGGCAGGTTTGAGGGGCTCCGGCCCCTCTTTTTTCTCCCCATTACCGAACAGGTATTCCCATGGCTCAGCAAGAGATCGACCAGGTCGAGGTTATCGCCAGCGACGATTTCCGCTCCCGCGGAGAGCTGGTCAAGAAAGACAGCCCCTTCAAGTGCACTAAGGGCACCGCCAAACAGCTGGTGGCCACCGGCAAGGCGCGCTGGCCGGAAAAGGAAGCGAAGCCCGACGACGAAGGCGACGGCAAGAAAGCCCCGGCCGCCAACGCGAAGAAAGAGCCAGCGAAAGAGCCGGCTAAGTCATGATCGGCGCCGACGACCTGGATGACTTCTTCGACCCGGACGAGTTCGGCTGCGAGGTGCGCCTGGTCGTCGGCGACGACGTGATCGAGATTCGCGGCATGCGCCGCCCGGCACCCCAGCCGACCGACCTGCGCCAGGGCAACCGCTCGCAGGGTGGCGTGCGGGCCAAGCCGGGCGAGCGGGTGCTGCAGATCGCGGCGCATGACCTGCCGGCCGACTGGCCGGAGCGGCGCGTCGAGATCGCCGAGGAGCACTTCACCGCGGTGGAGGTGCTGCCGATCGGGCGGGTGCGGGTGGGCCTGGTCCTGGTGCCCTACAGCGAGAGGACGACCGAGCATGCAGGGTGGCTTCGAGATTAGCCTGCGCATGCGCGAGGCCCAGAACCGTATGCCCGAGCTGATCGAGGCCACGGCCAAGCAGCTCGAGCTAGCGGTGGGGCGCGCCCTGCGCAAGACCGGCCAATGGCTGCGCACCCACTCGGTGCGCGAGCTGGGCCGCGAGCTGGGCATCACCCAGGCGCCGCTGCGGCAGCGCTTCAAGCTCTATCCGCGCGTCGAAGATGGCCAGGTGAAGGTGTGGGTCGGCCTGCGGCCGATCTCGGTGCACTACCTGGGCAGCCCGGCGCAGACCGTGACCGGCGTGCGTGTCGGCCGGCAGAGCTACGACGGCGCCTTCGTCAACCCGATGCGCAGCCGGCACATGCTGGTGTGGCGCCGCAAGGGCCGCGAGCGGCTGCCGATCGAGCGCGTGACCCAGGAGATCGCCGAGCTGGGCGAGGCCGTGGTGCAGCGCTGGGAGACGCGGGTGGAGGCCCGCTTCATCGAACTGTTCGAGCAAGAGGTGCGCTATGTCCTTTCGTCCGCTTGAGCAGCCGTCGGACCTGTTCGACGCGATCCGCGCGGTGCTCCTGGAGCGCATCCGAGACATCCACGTCGGCAACTACGACGACTTCGGCGCGGACGAGGCCGGCCGCGTCGGTACCGGCGGCGAGATCCTGATCGAGTTCGAGCGCACCACGCCCGGCGAGCGGGCGCCCGATGGCCGCTACGGCTACGAGTATGCGATCACGCTGCACTGCGTCGTGGGCCGCCACCGGCACCGCGCCGCCCTGGAAGCGGTGAACTTGGCGGCGGTGGTGCAGCGCGTGGCAACCGATGCGCTGTGGGGCCTGCCGGTGGATCAGATCAAGCGCCCCGAGCAGCTGCGCGCCGAGCCCAGCTTCTACAAGCAGGGCGCGAACGGCTATGACGCCTGGGGCGTGAGCTTCAACCAGCGCATCACCCTCGGCCCGAACCTGGCCGAGGAAGATCCGCAGGTGGGTACCGGCCCGGGCGCGCTGGTGAGCTGGGCCGCCTCGGACGATGAAGCCGACTACGAGACGCCGAACCCATGAGAGACCTGATCGACGCGCTGATCCGTGAGGCCCTCGCGCCCTACCTGGAGCGTATCGCGCACCTCGAGGACGAGATCGAGGATCTGCACCGGCGTGCCCGCAACCAGGGCCGCCGGGGCGTGGTGGTGGCCGTCGATCACGCCAAGGGCCTGTGCAAGGTCAAGCACGGCGGCAACACCACGCCGTGGATCCGCTGGGCCTGCGCTGCTGCCGGCGAGGTGAGCGAGTGGCGCCCGCCTTCGGTGGGCGAGGGCTGCGAGCTGATCAACCACGGCGGCGGCGACGACAGCGGTCAGACCATCGCCGTGCCGGGCATCCCGACCGCCGCTTACCCGCCGCCGGGCAGCAGCGCAACGCTGCACCGCGTGCGCTACAAGGACGGCGCCACCGCCGAGTACGACTTCGCCAGCCACGTGAACAAATGGACGAATGGACAAACGTCCATCGAGAGCGGCCAGGACTACATCGAGCTGTCGAGCGCGGGCTCGACGCTGCGGCTGGATAGCAGCGGCATCTCGCTGGACGGCCAGCAGATCGACCTGACCGGCGCCGGCATCGGCTTGATCGGCCCTACCGTCAACGAGGGCGGGATCTCGATCACCGGCGGCGCGGGCATGCAGTCGTCGGGCGA
Source organism: Spirulina subsalsa FACHB-351 (assembly GCF_026130165.1). Lineage (GTDB taxonomy): Bacteria > Cyanobacteriota > Cyanobacteriia > Cyanobacteriales > Spirulinaceae > Spirulina_A > Spirulina_A subsalsa_A. The sequence goes on from NZ_JAIHOM010000047.1 coordinate 21,432, forward strand.
TATCACCACCGAAGCCGACGTCAAGGCCGGCAGCGTGAGCCTAACCGACCACCGTCACCGCGAGAACGGACAGGGCAGCCTGACCGACGCACCGGAGTAACCCCATGATCGGCATGGACCGAGAAACCGGCCGCACCATCGACGGCTGGGCGCAGTTCGTCTCGCGCGCGACGCAGGTACTGACCACGCCGGTCGGCGGGCGTGAGCACCGCCGCCGCTTCGGCTGCCGGGTGCCCGAGCTGCTGGGCCGGCTGACCAGCGACGAGGTGCTGATCCTGGCCCAGAGTCGCGGCATCGCGGCCTTTTACGAGCCGCTCAACGGCTTGTCCGATTTCACCCCCACGCGCTGCCTCGCCCGCCGCCACGCCACCGGCCTACGCCTGGTGTTCGAGGGCCGCTGGGTGGGCCGGCGCGTGTCGTTCGAGGTAGACGTCTGATGCTGATACCCGGCCAGAACAAGCTCGCCGAGCCCGAGATCGTCGCGGTACCGCGCTTCGAGACGCTGCTCGAGCAGTTCAAGCAGGCGGCGATCGGCTACATCGCCGAGGGCGACCCGGCCATGGCGGCCCGGGTGGCCGAGACGCTGGAGAACGAGGCCGAGGTGTTCACCAAGCTGCTGGAGGCGGCCACGGTGATGCTGCAGGCCGAGCGGCGCCACAAGAACGAGCAGATCAAGCAGATGCTCGCCTGGTGGGCCAAGGGCTCGAACCTCGACGCCAAGGTCGCCGACCTGGGCCTCGAGCGGCAGACGATCGACCCGGGCGACCCGAACGCCTTCCCCCCGGTACCGCCGGAGATGGAGAGCGACGAGCGCCTGCAGCTGCGCTACTACCTGGCACCGCATGCGCCGGCCGCCGGCTCACGGCTGCACTACCGTACCGAGGCGCTGACGCTTTCCGGCCGCGCCCGGGTGCTGGTGGAGACACCCGCCCCGGGCGAGGTGGTGGTGCGCTACTTGTTCGAGGAGGACGAGTGGCCCGCCAAGATCAAGGACGCCCAGGCCCGGCGCACCGCGCCCGGTCAGGTCGAGGTGCGGATGCTCTCGCGCGAGACCGCCGACGGCACGCCCAGCGCCGAGCTGCTCGACGCGGCGCGGGCGCACTTCGCGCGCAACGACGTGCGCCCGGAGACCGACGAGGTGATCCTCGATGCGGCCGAGATCGTGCCCTACAAGATCCGCGCGAAAGCGTACATTCACCCCGGCCCTGACAGCGTGCTGACCGAGGAAGACGCCATCGCGCGCTTACAGGCCTACGCCGACCAGCAGCACGCCCTGGAGGGCGAGGTCGACCCGAGCTGGGTCTATCACTACCTGCACGAAGCCGGTGCGGTGCGTATCGATCTGCTCGAGCCGCTCGAGCCGGTCAGCGCCGAGTGGTACCAGGCGCCCTGGTGTGAAGCGATCGAGCTGGAGGTGGTGACGCAATGAGCGAGATCCGCGAGCACTACAGCCTGCTGCCGGAGAACGCCAGCCGCACCGAGCGCGCCTTCGAGCGCGCCTTCGGCGACCTGCTCGAGGCGATCGACGCGCCGTTTCCCGAGCTTCTCGACCCGCAGCGCACGCCGGCCGCCTTTCTGCCGTACCTGGCGGCCGATCGCGGCGTGCACGAGTGGAGCGCGACGGCGCCGGACAGCGAGAAGCGCGCCACGATCGCCGCGGCCTGGCCGACCAAGCGCCTGGCCGGTACCCGGCGCGCCCTGCAGATGGCGGTGCGCTCGCTGGGCCTCGAGCCCGAGGTGATCGCCTGGCACCGGCTCAACCCCAAGGGCGACCCGTACACCCTGCACGTGGTGGCGGTGAACCGTAACCCGCTGGATGCCGACACCCAGGAGCGCCTGCAGCGCCGCCTGGAGGCGGCCAAGGCCGAGCGTGACGTGCTGACCCTGGAGATCGTCGGGGAGACGCGCGGCTGGGCCTACATCGGAGCCGTGACCTATGACGGCGACGTGACCTACGTCTACCCCTACGCCGCGGAAGACACCGAGGTGACCGGGCCGTTCTTCATCGGCCTGGGCCTCGACGTGGTGGATGACGCCACCGTCTACCCGCTGCCCCAGTGACAGGAGCCCCCATGGCCCAGTTCTATACCCTGTTGACCCAAACGGGCCAGGCCAAGATGGCCAACGCCATCGCCCTCGGTCAGCTCATCGAGATCACCCACCTGGCGGTAGGCGACGGTGGTGGCAGCATGCCCACGCCCGACAGTAACCGCACGACGCTGGTCAACGAAGTGCGCCGCGCCCAGATCAACCGGGTGGCGGTGGACGAGGAGAACCCCAGCTGGTTGATCGTCGAGCAGGTGCTGCCGCCAGACGTCGGTGGCTGGACGATCCGCGAGGTGGGCATCTTCGACGCCGACGGCGACCTGATCGGATACGGCAACTATCCGGCCACGTATAAACCGACGCTGGACGAAGGCAGCGGCAGAACCCAGACGATCCGAATGGTGCTGGAGGTGTCGCATACCTCGAACATCACCCTGCGCGTCGATCCCTCGGTGGTGCTGGCGACACGCAAGTATGCCGATGACGCCATCGCGGGCCATGCTGGGAGTCGTAACCACCCGGCCGGCACGACGACGGCACAAGGCATGCTGCAGCTCGCCACCAGCGAGGAAGCGCGCGGTGGAACAAGAACCGATCGCGCCGTTCATCCCGCCGGCCTGAAATCACACGTTGATCAGCGTGCAGCCGGACAGCAGCAAGTCGATGCCGGCGAAGAAGACAATATCTTCGTTACTCCGAAGGCATTAAAGCAATGGAACAAACCGGCAACTGAGGACATTTCGGGCCTAGTGAAACTGGCTACTGCGTTGGCGGCTCAGCAAATGGAAGATGAAGAGGCCGTCTTGACGCCAAAGACTTTGGCCGAAGCCTTCAAAGGGGGGAATCAATCAGTAGGTGGTGGCAGTGGGTACTACCGCTTGCCAGGTGGGTTGGTGCTGCAGTGGGGGTTAATTGGATCGGGTAGCTCAGGCACAACATCATTTCCCATCGAATTCCCGAATGAATGCTTGCATGTGTTTACCACAGAAGATAACGGCTCAGGGAATCACCACCACCACCCTACCTACAACTTGGCCACAAATCAGTTCCAGTGGCGGTGCGGGAATAACCAAGGGGTCAATTCTGCAGGTGGCTCTGGTGCCCGCTTTTTTGCCATCGGTTATTGAGGTGATAAATGTTCTATAGTCCGACGACAAACAGTTTCTACCCGCCAGCGTTAAAGCCGGAGTATGTGGCCGCGAACCGATGGCCCGCTGACGCTACACAAGTCAGCGATGATGTGTTTGCCGAGTATGGCCGAGGCCAGCCCCCCGAAGGCATGCAGCGCGGTGCCGACGAAAACGGCCGCCCGACCTGGGTGCCGATTCCGCCGCCGGACCTCGAAACGCTGGCAGCCCGCCAGCGCCAGGAGATCGACGCCGAGCGCGACAAGGCCTTTGCCGCTGGCCTGCCCTACGAGATCGCCGGGCATGACGACGTGGTGCAGACCCGGCCCCAGGATCAGATCAACCTGCTCGGCCTGTCGGCCAAAGCGCAGCGCCTGCTCACGGCCGGCGACACCGAGACGACCTTCACCTTTCGCGGCCTGAGCAACGTCAACCGCACTCTGACGGCCGAGCAGATGGACGCCCTGGCACTCGATGCCCTGGCGCACATCGAGGGCATCTACGGCCGCTCCTGGCTGCGCAAGGATGCGATCGACGCCGCCCTCGAGGACGAGGCGCTCGACGACGACGCCAAGCGCGCGGCGATCGAGGCCGTGACCTGGTAGCCGCCCGGCCCGCCTGACTGAATCACCCACCGCCGCCTGGCGGTTTTTTTGTGCCTGGAGAACGCAATGGCTCAACCCCGCAAGACCTACGTGGTCCTGGTTCCGTTCCCGTATCGCGGGCACTGGACCGTCAAGGACCAGAAGCTCGACCTGCTGCCGTGTGAGGCCGCGCAGCTGCTGCGCGCCGGCCGGCTCGGCGACCCATCCACCCAGGCGGCCAAGAAAACCGCCGAGAAGAAGGCTGACTGATCATGCCCGAGATTCCTAACTTCGAGCACAACGGCATCTCGATCGAGACGAAGCGGCCACCGGAGCCCATGGGGCCGCTCGGCGAGAACGTCGTCGGCCTGGTGGTGACCGCCCCGGACCGCGACACCGATCGCATCGCGCTCAACGTGCCGTTTCGCATCGCCAACCAGGGCGACGCCCAGCTGCTGGATAGCACCGGCGACGAGCTGGGCACCGGCTGGCATGCGGTGAGCGAGCTGCTCAAGAAGGCCGGCGTGCCGGTCTACGTGATCGTGGTGGAGGAAGGCGCCACCGACGAGGAGACCAAGGCCAACGTGATCGGCGGCATCGATCCCGAATCGGGCCAGCCCAAGGGCATCGCCTCGCTGGCCGGCTGCCGCGAAGCGCCGACGATCATCGCCGCGCCCGGCTTCTCGCATGAGCTGGCCGTCGCCCAGGAGCTGGCGACCATGGCCCGCCGGCTGATGTGCCGCGTGGTGCTGGACTGCGACGACGTCTCGATCGACGACGCCATCGAGTACAGCGAGAGCCTGGGCGGCGAGGGCACCGGCTTTCGCCGTTGCTACCTGGCGTACCAGATGGCCGAGATCTACTCCCGCGCGGCCCGGGGCAACATCTTCGTGGCGCCCTCGGTGCATGCCGTCGGTGCGCTCGCGGCGGTCAAGCCGTGGGAGTCGCCCGGCAACCAGGGCGTGCTGATCCAGGGCGTGTCGCGCCACGTCGACTACAACATCCTGGACAAGAGCACCAACGGCGATCTGCTCAACCGCTGGGGGATCAGCTACTACGCGCGCACTTCGATGGGCGGTTTCTCGCTGATCGGCAACCGCGGCGTGACCGGCGAGTTCATCTCGCACGTGGGTCTCGAGGACGCGATCTGCCGCAAGCTGGTCTCGGCCAGCCAGCGCGCCATGGCCAAGAACCTGACAAAGAGCTTCATGGAGCAGGAGGTGCGCAAGGTCGACGCCTTCATCCAGGACCAAGTGGCCGCGGAGATCATTCCGGGCGGGCGTGTCTACCTTCACCCCACGCTCAACACCGTGGAGCGCTACAAGAACGGCAGCTGGTACATCGTCATCGAGTACGGCCGCTACTCCCCCAATGAGCACATGATCTTCCACGTCAACGCTGTGGATTCGATCGTGGAAGAGTTCCTGCAGGAGGTGCTCTAAATGGCAACTGAACGCAAGCGGATGATGCTCGCGGGCAGCCTCAACGGCTGGCCGCTGATGCACCAGCTCGAGGAGTTCACCCCGGTGAACATCGAGAAGGAGATGGAAGCGGCCCAGGGCGGCCGCTTCGCGCCCGAGCAGATGATGGTCGGCCTGCGGCAGCTCGAATGCTCGGTGACGCTGAGCGGCGCCGGCTACGAGCTGATCATCGCCCAGGGCATCGGCCAGGGCGATACCGTCGAGCTCGACGTGCGCGAGTCGCAGGAAGATCTTGAGGGCAACACCTTCGCGGTGTGGCACCAGGTGGGCGGCGAGGTGACCAAGGTCGACCGCCCCAGCGCCAAGATGAAGGAGAAGCCCTCGGTCACGCTGACGATCGCCCCGGTGCGCTCGCGCATGCTGGAGAACGGCATCACTCTGCACAACATCAACCTGCGCACCCAGGTGATCGACCTGGGCAGCGGCGACATCATGGAGCGCCACCGCCGCAACGTCCTGATGCCCTGACCGGCCGTAAGAGCCGACCCGCGCCGCCCTGCACCTCGCTGGGCGGCGTTTTTCATGCCTGCACCCCGAGGATTACCCCATGTGGAAACCCGCACCGCACCCACTGCGCTGGCCGCTGACTGTGGCTGACGAGACCCTGACCGCCCTGCCGCTGCGTCCGATCCTGCACGGCGAGCACGCCGACCTGATCGCGCGGATGGAAGCCCACAAGGCCGAGCAGGCCGCCCAGGGCAAGCCGCTGGACGACGACGAGTACGACAACCAGGTGTTTCTCGCCCTGGCGGTGCTGACCACCGGCCTGGACGAAAAGACGCTGCTGAAGCTCAAGCGCCCCGACTTCAACGGCCTGGCCCAGCGCGTGTTCGAACTTGTCAGCGCCAAGTCGACGGCGTTCATGGATGCCGACATGCAGGCCCGGGCCAGCGACCCGGATGCCCCGCCGCTGTTGGTGCCGATCAAGTGCAGTGACGGCATTACGCGCGACGCGATCACGCTCGAGGTGCCCGACCTCGAGGCCACCCAGCTGATGCGCAAGTACACCGATCGCCGCCAGCGCGCCGAGTTCATCACCGCCAAGTGCACCGGGCTGATGGTGCAGGATCTCGCCCAGCTCACCGCGCCGGACTGGAACACCCTGCAGGCGAGGCTGAACGATTTTTTGAACATGACGGGCGACTTCTTTCGCCTCGGGACATCGACGTCCTGACGGACGTGATCCCGCTCGTCTACCAAGTGGGCGAGCGGGATCTCCTGAAGTGGCCCGTTGACAAGGCACTGCGCCGCTACGAGCTGGCGATGAAGCGGCTGAAGGCCGGACACTAGGAGCCGTCATGGCGAGCAGATACAGCGTTACCCTGGCCGCCGAAGACGGCTACAGCGCCGCGTTCCGGTCCTTCGCCGATGCCAGCCGGAACATGGAAGAGCAGATTCGCGGCAACCAGGCGGAGCTGCGCAACCTGAACCGGGTGGCCCGGGAGATGAGCGGCTACCAGGGCCTGCAGAACGACCTGCAGGCCACGGGTACCGCCCTGGACGAGGCGCGCGAGAAACAGGCGCGCCTGGCCCGGGAGATGCGCCAGGCCGAGGAGCCGAGCAAGCGGCTGCAGCGCGAGTACGACCGCGCCACGGCCACGGTCTCGACGCTCTCGGCCGAGCATCGCGCCCAGACAAATGAGCTGAACCGGCTGGAGGGCTCGCTGCAGAGCGCCGGGGTGGATCTCTCGCGCTTTGCCGATGAGCAGCGCCGGATCGAGGACGCGACCCGCTCGACCAACGCGGTGCTGGACGACCAGCGCTCGCGCATGCAGGCGGTCAGCGACGCCCAGGCCCGGGTGACGGCCGCCGAGGGCCGCATCGCCGACAACCGCGCCGAGCGCTCCCGGCTGCGCGGCGAGATCGCCGAGACCATCGCCCTGGGCTACATCGCCAGCCGGCCGCTGAACAGCGCGATGAACCTGCAAACCGCCATGGCCGACGTGGCCAAGGTGATCGACTTCGAGGAAGGCGAGCGCGAGCGCTACGCCAACGCCAACCTGCGGCTGGCCAGCGATCGGCTGATCGCTTCCTCGGGCATGGGCGCGACGGATATCGCCGCGATTCAGTACGCCGCGGGGCAGTCGGGCATCTTCAACGACGTTTCCGGCGACGAGCGCTTCCAGGGTGTGATGGACTTCACCCGGCAGGCCGCGATCATGGCCGCCGCCTTCGACATCGATGCCGGCCAGGCCGGCTCGTCGATGGTCTCCTGGCGTATGGGCATGGGGCTGGACGGCGACCAGGTCGCCCAGCTGGCCGACGCGACCAACTTCCTGGGCAATAGCTTCAACACCACGGCGGCGGATCTCGCCGAGATGCTGACCCGCCAGGGCGCCCTGGCGGTGAACGCTGGCATGACGCCGGAGCAAGCCGCCGCCCTGGGCGCGGCCTTCCTCAACCCCGGTACCGACGCGCGTGTCGCCGGTACCGGCATGAAAAACTTCCTGCTGGCCCTCAACCAGGGCGGCGCCGCTTCCGGCAAACGCCGCGAGGCCTGGGAGGAGCTGGGCTTCGCGCCCGAGGATCTCGCCCGCAGGATGCAGCAAGACGCCCCGGCAGTGATCCAGGACGTGCTGAAAGCCATTCGCGCGCTGCCCGAGGAAGAGCGCACCGGCGTCAGCGAGGTGCTGTTCGGGCGTGAGTCGATCTCGGCCATCTCGCCGCTGCTGGCCAACCTGGACGAGGTCGACCGTGCCTTCTCGCTGACCAGCGATCAGGCTCGTTACACCGGCTCGATGCTGCGCGAGGCCGAGGGCGTGGCGGACACCAGCCGCACCACCACGAACGTGTTTTTCAGCGAGCTGAGCCGCCTGGTGACGCAGATCGGTACCGGCATGCTGCCGGTGCTCGATGCCGTGCTGCCGCCGCTGACCAGCGTGGTCGGCCTGTTGGCCGACTTCACCGAGCAGAACAGCACCCTGGTGGGCGTGCTCGCCGCCGGTGCGGCCGGCCTGATCGCCATGAAGGCCGCCGTGCTGGGCGTGCGCTATGCCGGCCTGCTGACCGGCCAGGTGTTCAACCAGGGCGCGCTGATGCGCGCCAGGTTGGACCAGCGCACCGCCCAGACGGCCCTGGTGGCAGATGGGGCGGTGACCCGCCTGAACGGCGCGATTGCCCGCCTGGCGGCCGTTGGCGGCGCTGCCGGGGCAGGTGGTGGCCGTGGCGGTCGTGGTGGCCGTCGTGGTGCCGGCATGGGCGGTGCCGCTGCCGGCGCAGCCGGTGGGGCTGCTGCGGCAGGTGCCGCCGGGCGTGGTGGTGCTGCCGCCGCCGGTGGCTGGCGGGGCACCATGGCCGGCATCGGCAACAGCCGGGCCATGCGCTGGGGCGGCCGGGTGGCCATGCCCCTGGCCCTGATCGGCGGTACCGCTGGCATTGCCCATGCGGCAAGCGACGGCGACGCCGAGACGATCGGCGGTGCGACCGGCAGCATGCTGGGCGGCATGGGCGGCTGGATGGGCGGCGCGGCCGGCGGGGCTGCCCTGGGCACGATGATCATGCCTGGGGTGGGTACCGCGGTGGGTGGCGCCGTGGGCGGCATTGCCGGCGGCATCGCCGGTACCGCTGCCGGGCAGTACGTGGGCGAGAAGGCCGGGGCGCTGTGGCGCTGGGCCTTCGGTGACGACGACCCAGACGACCAGGCGCACCTCGCAGCCATGCTGCAGCCGGCCGCTGCCGGCAGCAGTAGCAGCGCTGGCGGCGGCGGGATCCTGGGCGGCAGTTCCGGCAGCTTCACCCAGCAGGTGCGCGACGCGACCCGCGAGGACGTGCTCGAGGAGCTCGACGAGCGCCTGCGCAACCCGCGCGACCAGCTGGGCGAGCCGGGCGAGATCGCCGGCACCATCAACCAAACCAACCAGACCGACTCGCGCGTCATCTCGCCGACCTTCGATATCAAGATCGAGGCCAGCGGCAATGCCGAGCGCGACCAGGAGCTGCTCGATCGGCTGATGGAGCGCCTGCGCAATGAGCTGATGCCGCTGCTCGGCGCCGGTACCAGCGGCATCGACGTGCGGCTCGACGCCTCTCTGACCGACAGGAGCGACTGATATGCGGCAGCAGCTGGCCCTGGGCGAGGACTTCGTGTTCTCGCTCGGGCGGGAGTTCCCCTATTCGAGCCTGCAGCGCAAGAGCGACGGCGGCTGGATCGAGATCGATATCGTCTACGCCAAGCCGGCGAGCCAGAACACCGGCCAGGGCCTGGACGAGATCCGGCTGTCCGGTACCGCGTTCTATGCGATCGGCATGCAGCGGCTGGACGAGCTGCGCGCCATGCAGGCCGAGCGCCGGCCCTACGTGCTGGTGGATGGTCTCGGCCAGAACCTGGGCCGCTGGAAGATCATGGCGGTGGAAGAGAACCAGAGCCGGATCATCGACGACGGTACGGCGATGCGAGTGGCCTGGACGGTGCAGCTACAGGAGTTTGTCGACCATGCAGCGAGTGGTGAAGACGATAGCGGGTGACAGCGTGAACCGCCTGCTGTGGCGCGAGCTGCGCCGCGATGATGACAGCGCCGAGGAGGCGCTGTGGTCACTGAACCCGGGCCTGGCGGCCTACGGCCCGCTGTTGCCGGCCGGTATCCGGGTGGTGCTGCCCGACCTCGAGCAGCGCCGCCACCAGGCGCAGCGCGCCGTCACGGCTTGGGACTGACGCATGCAGATAGGCTACACGCCTCGGGTGCGGGTGACCGGCACGCACGCCGAGCTGATCAACGCCGGTCGGTTGATCGATTGGGAGCACGTCGACGCCGCCGGGCTCGAGAGCGATCGCTTGCACCTGACGGTGGACGTGCGCGGCCTGGATGGGCTGCCGCGCGAGGGCGAGCGCCTGGGGCTCGAGGTGGGCTACGCCGAGACCGGCCTGGTCAACAAGGGCGAGTTCGTGATCTCGCGCACTACCCCTCGGCTGTTCCCCGAGCAGCTGCTGATCGTGGCCACGGCCGCGCCGTTCAAGGTCAACGACCAGACCGCCTTTCGTGCCCGCCGCTCGGCGAGCTTCGAGGGCACCACCCTGGGCGAGGTATTCCGCACCCTGGTGCGCCGGCATGGCTTCTCGCCGCGTGTGGCGCCGGATCTCGACGCCCTGCCGATCGATCACGCCGACCAGGCCGACGAGACCGACATGGGCTTCCTGACGCGCCTGGCGCGCCGCTTCGATGCGGTGACCAAGCCGGTGGGCGAGCGCTACGTGCTGGCCCGCCGTGGCCAGGTGAGCGCGATCAGCGGCCAGGCGCTGCCGGTGATCACGCTCTCGGTACCGCCGAACAACCGGCCCGGCGAGATGGCGTTCACCAATGCCAGCGTCGACCGCTCCTCGCGCGTGCGCTTCCAGGGCGTGCGGGCGGTGTGGTTCAACGGCGAGGAGGGCGTGGAGGCGACGGTCGAGCAGGGCGCGCAGCCGTTCAAGCGGCTGCGCCAGAGCTACACCAACAGCGGCGAGGCCCGGGCCGCGGCCGAAGGCGAGATGCGCAAGCTCAAGCGCGAATCGGCGAAGCTGCGCATCGAGTGCCCGGGCAACCCGGCACTTGCCGCCGAGGGGCTGATCCGGCTCGACGACACCTGGCCCAGCTACATGCAGGGCGAGTGGTCGCTCGACAAGGTGACGGCGCGCGGATCCCGGCGGCATGGGTACCGCTGCACGCTCGAGGCGACCTGGCCGGAGGGTAGAGAGAGCGAGTAGGCAACACCAAAAGCGAAGCCCCCACCGCCTTCGGGCGGTGGGGGCTTTTTGCGTGCGTGGAATGTGCCAATGCACAAATGTACATTTGCACGTTAGTTTAGGCGCTCCCATGGCACCGCGCCGGGCAGATCCTCGCCGGGCTCGCTGCGTCGAATGCGGAGCGGCGAGGAGCGCTCGCCATCCGGCAACGCCTGCCAGCGCTCCACCACCCGAATCGCTGGGCCGTTGCGCGCGAGCCAGATCTCGCCCTGGTCGTCGTTGTGTAACAGCCAGACGCTGCCCTGGTCTTCGCCCGGGGCGTAGCGGCACGCCATCCAGGTGTGGCCGTCGACGGCGCCGGTCTTCTCGCACTGCACGCCCATGCCTACGTCGCGGTGGATCTCCTGGAGCCAGGCCTGATCGCCCTTGGTGGCGATGGCCCAATAGGCAAAAGCGCCGCATGCGACGGCGAAGCCAATAGCGAGCTTGTTGCTGGTTTTCATGGTGATGTTCCCCTGCGTGATATCGAGGAAAGGCTACCACGGCCGCCACCAGCTGAGATTGTGGGCGCTGCAACGAAAAGCCCCGCCGGGCGGCGGGGCTGGGTGGGTTAGGGCTATGTCAGCGCCTGGGCAGATGGCTAAACTCCGGCAGCTCGAACAGCTCGGGGTAGTTGCCTTCGATCCAATGGAGAAGCCAATCAAACCCTTCCGGCACCTGGCCCTCACTGTAGGCGACGGCGTAGAGCTCCATGATCGCCAGACAGTCCGACAGCTCCATCACGTCGCCACGCCTGTCGCGGTTACGCCTCTCGGCTTCCTGCACCGCCGTCTTGACCTTCGCCCAGTCGGCCCTGCTGATGCCGACGGTAGAGCGATCATCGTCGATGGTCATGGCGAAGGCCGCGTCGATCTTGTCGAAGATCTCTTTCATGGGGCTGGGCTTCGCCCGCTCTGCCATCACCGGGGCGGCGTCGCCCGGCGAGTGGCCGTGGTCGGGATACTGGTAAACGGCGAAGTCGTAGTCGTTGGTGCCTGTGGCCCGGTTCATTTTCAGGATCAGCGCCTCGAGCTGCGCGTAAGGCCGTGGCTGCCCGGTTTCGGAAGACAGGACATAGCTGCCCACTACGGAGCTCTTGCCGATCTCGTCGTCCTTCAGCTCGAAGACGCGCAGGTACCATTCCCCGATCGTGCCGTGGATCTCGAACTGAACCTCGTCGGCTGCGGCGACCAGGGCCGGCAGATCCTGCACCTGGCGGGGCTTCATGTCGTCGGTCTGGGTGGTCATGGGCTGGGCTCCTCGGCTTCAGGCTCCAGTTTGCGGGCCTCATTTACGCATCGCCGCGCCAGTTCGCCAGGTGAATATGTGCCGTTCATGAGGTGCGCCGCCACCTCCCGCAGGGCTTTCGCCCGGGCCTGGGCTTCTCGGCTGGCGATCGCCTCCGTCAGATCTCGCGGCGACACGTCGTCGGCATCTTCGCCAAAGCCCAGCGCCTTTCGCGCTGCCCGCGACTCGGACATACGCTGATCTGCATGGCCAGCGCACATGCTGTACCGGGAGAGCTCCCGCTTGGCTGCGTCCAGGCGGTCGAGCAGGGCGAGGATAGTGGCCGGGTTCACTCCCATTGGCTGTTCATGCCGATGGTCACGCTCTGCCCGTTCTCGCAGGCTCTTCAGATCAATGCTCATGGTGTTGTTCTCCAGGTTAGCGGCGCTTCGGGCGCCGGCGTTTCGGTGATGCCAGGTCGTTGAGGATCTCGAGCAGGGCGACGGCGATTGCCGCCACCATGCCCAGGGCGTATAGGGCAGCTTTGGCGATGCGCTTCACCGTCGGCCCCCTTGTGTCGTGTCGCAGGCGTCATAGGCGTCTTTGAGATCCTGCCCGGTCAGGGTGATCCAGACCAGGTGCCGCGAGCCGGCGATCGCAAAGGTGTAGAAGCTGCCCAGGGCCTCGCGCTCGAGGCGCTCGATATCCAACGGGGTGCGCGGGTGGCCGTCGAGAATCACGGCCGCACGGTGCAGCGGCCAGGCGATCGCAAACGGCGCCAGGGCTTCGCGCAGGGCCGCCTCGCGGCCCTGGCTGGCCCGCAGCGCGACACGCGCCCGCGCCAGCTCGCCCTGCAGCTCGGCGATACGCTCCTCGGTGTTACTGGCCATGGCCACCTCCCTCGGTCTCGAGCAGCTTGATGGCCTTGCGCAGGATCGTGCCCAGCATCTTGCGGCGGCTGGTGTGCCCTTCCTTGCCCTGGAGATCGATCAGCGCCTCGAGCGCCTCCTGGGCGGTACCGGCGGGGTTGCGCTCGAGGGTGCAGATCAGCGAGCCCTTGGCGTCGTCGACGCTGGTGCCGTTGAGTCGGTGGCTCATGCTGCGGCCTCCCCGATCAAGGCCAGCAGAGCGCGCTGGGCGGCCCCTGTGGCGTGTCTCCGGGCGAACAGCAGCACCTGGAAGCGGTGGGCGGGATTCTTCGCGTCGCGCAGCGACAGGCGCCGCACTGTGGTAGCATCGTGATGTGACATGGCTTTCCATCCTCGGTTTGCTTGTGTCTGCCCTGGTAGCCGGTGGCCGCCGGCTGCCGGGCTCTCCCCGGGCTCAGTCGCCCAGAATCCTCTCGATATCCTTCACCTGGTAGCGGCCCTCGCCGCGCCGGTACTTCTCGAACAGATCCTCGACCGCTTCATCCAGGAACGTCTTCACCGGCACGTTATCGGCGCTGTTGACACGCATCGACGACAGCTTGCGGTGGATATCGACCGACGTGTCATAGGGCACGCGCTTTTTCGGCTGGTCGACCTCGGTGATGGCCTTCACGGCTTTCTCGACGTCCGGCCGGCCGGCGGCGCTGCTGCGTCGGGTGGTCAGCTTCTTGCGCTCAGCCATGGTTGAGCATCTCCAGCATTTCGCGGCCCAGGGCTTCGATCTCCTGGCGCGCTTTGTCGGTTTCCGGCAGGTCCATGACGCTGCCGCCTTTGGCGCAGTCGGCATAGGCGACGCGCTGGGTGGTGTGGGCGTCGAAGATCGGTAGCTCGTACTCGGCGAGCGCCTCGCGAACTTCCCGGCTCAGGTGGGTGTTCTTGATCACCCGCGACACCACGAACGCCGCCAGCGGCTTGCCGTCGGTCACTTCCTGGCGCGCCTGGATCAGCTCGACCAGGGTGGCGCAGGAGTAGATATCGAACGGCGACGGCTGGCAGGGGATCAGCACCAGGTCGGCGGCCTTCACGGCCGGCCCGGCCAAGTCTTTGATCTGCGGCGCACCGTCCAGCACCACGTAGTCATAGCCGCCGGCAACGCGCGGCAGATCCCTGGCCACCTTCGTGCCCATGGAGACGACCGGGAAGTCGTCGTCGCTGTCGCGCGTCTCGCTCCACTCGGTGGCAGAGCCTTGCGGGTCGAGATCCACCAGCAGCACTTTGAAGCCTTGCTTGTGCAGCCAGCAGGCCACGTTGGTCGCTTGCGTGGTCTTCCCGACGCCCCCTTTCTGGTTGAGTAATGCGATTACCTTGGTCATTGCGCCTCGCGCTCCTCGGTTTATGGGCTTGCAGAACGTACATTAGCACAAAAGTACAAATGTACAATACCCGCTAACTACGCCTTGCCTGACGCCTGACCGCGCCATGTCCTTACCTAGCGGCCTGCAACCCGCATGGTTGCGGGCTTCTCGCTTGCCCGGCGCCCTACCTGCTGCCCGGTGTCCTTTCCCTGTATGCCCGCCTTTCGGCCTTTCGCTGGCCATTCTGACGCCATGCCCGCCTTTATCTATTGCCTATCACCTTTACCGCTTTTCTGATCGCTGGCGACTCAATCATAGCAGGGCTACCTATGTATGCCCTACGCCATGCATACACTGTGCCCCCTACCTATGCATACATAGTGCCCCCTACTATATGTAGGGCCGCCCATGCATACACACTTGCACCCATACTATACGT
>NZ_JAIHOM010000048.1 GCF_026130165.1 Spirulina subsalsa FACHB-351
ACGGTAGGGCATACCGGAACTCACGCTTGGGGAGAGATTCCCTCTGGCTTGGTTGGATACGTCCTGCCAAGTTAAGGAAACTCGTTGAACCAAGAATCCCTCGCTTTTAGCGATGGGAGTGTCAATTATTCGTCATACTTCAGAGAGTTTAGTGATTCAGGAAAACGCCGATCCTGATGTTTTAAGGGACTTAAGCCACTTTTTCGCCAAATTAGTCCCCGAGGATGGCAAAAGCTACATTCACGACGCAGAAGGCCCCGATGATATGTCTGCTCATATCCGTTCAGCCCTCACTCGGACCTCGGAACAGATTCCCGTAGCTCACGGGCGTTTAGTCTTGGGAACATGGCAAGGAGTATATTTGTGGGAACATCGCCAACGCTCCCATCAGCGCCAAGTAGTGATTCATGTACAAGGGTGTTGATTGGGGGGGAAAGTCTTTTAACTGGGCGTTTAGGGGGGGGTGGGAGGGTGTTGTCAGGCTTGATACAATGCGGGATAGGGGAGATTTTCGGCACAATGCCAGATAACTCGGGGAGCAGGGGAGCAGGGGAGAGGGGGAGCAGGGGAGCAATTGCCTATTCCCTATTCCCTATTCCCTATTCCCTGTTCCCTATTCCCTGACCCTGACAAGAGGAGAAAAGGCTTAACTTGTCAAGATTGGGTCACACCTTTTTCAACCAGCTAAACATAGCGCGTAAATCCTTACCCACTTCCTCAATAGGGTGTTCCGCTTCTTGACGACGCATAGCTGTAAAGCCCGGTTTACCCGCTTGATTTTCCAATACAAAATCCCGAGCAAATTGACCCGACTGAATTTCCTGTAAAATCTTGCGCATTTCCGCCCGAGTCGCATCTGTGACAATACGCGGCCCGCGAGTATAGTCTCCATATTCAGCCGTATTAGAAATGCTATCCCGCATTGTCGCTAAACCGCCTTCAACGATTAAATCCACAATCAGTTTCACTTCATGGAGACACTCAAAATAGGCTAACTCCGGTTGATATCCTGCGGCTACCAGCGTTTCAAAACCCGCCTTAATCAACGCCGAAAGACCCCCACAGAGAACCACTTGTTCCCCAAATAAATCCGTTTCCGTTTCTTCCCGGAAAGAGGTTTCCAAAATCCCGGCACGAGTCCCACCGATGCCTTTAGCATAGGCCATTGCGCGATCGCGAGCCTGCCCCGTTGCATCCTGATAAACCGCAAACAAACAAGGCACCCCCTCCCCTTGTTCATAGGTGCGTCGGACCAAATGACCCGGCCCTTTCGGCGCAATCATCACCACATCCACCTCAGCCGGAGGAACCACTTGGCCGAAATGAATATTAAAGCCATGAGCAAAAGCCAACGCCTTCCCAGCCGTCAAATGGGGCTTAATTTCTTCGGTATAAACCGTCTTCTGCACCTCATCCGGCAACAGAATCATAATTAAATCGGCTTCCTTCGCCGCATCAGCCACAGACAACACCTTCAAGCCAGCATCTTGGGCTTTTTGAGTAGATTTACTCCCCGGATACAGTCCCACGACGACATTTACACCACTATCCTTTAAATTTAAAGCGTGGGCATGACCTTGAGAGCCATAACCAATAATGGCAACCGTTTTACCATTCAAGAGGTCTAAATTAGCATCTTCGTCATAGTACATTCGCGCCATAAAAATGTATCTCCTTTAATATAACCACGAGGGGTGTGCAAACATAACATTGTATCACAGTTAGCAGATTGAACTACCCCACCCTGCGGTTGGCGAGTGGATTCTTTTCTCATAGACTCTTGTCTAGCCAATCAGAGATTGACCCCGACAGAACGTCTCCGAAAGCGTAACTATTCAGGGGGGGGGTAGGGTAGGGTTGGTATTATCGAGAGATAATCGTTTGAGAAGATTAACCGTTATGGGTCTTTTTTCGTCCCAAAAAATCATAGAGTCTAACCACTCTAAAACAGGGTCTGATGTGATTAGATCAAAAATAGCTCTCGCTTCCGCCTCAGTTTCAAAAGATAAAAAATTAACCGTATCATCAAACATCGCAGGCTGATCATTTAAAGGGAAAACTAAATAAAAATTCAGCTTTTTATAAAGTCCAGAAATTGCAATTTTCCAACCGTTAAAGCAATAGTTTCCGACCCCGAATATAGAATAAGGGGGTTTGTTATTATAAATTGAGCTTTTCCGCTTTTTGAAAAATGACTCATGATCTCGTAAATATTGCCAAGTTTTAGGGGCTTTATCTTGAATCATCCTCGTATCTTCACCTACCCATTTTTGAGTCACTAAAAGGAGCTTTTGATACTGGTTAACTCTACCGTTACCAATATCTGATCCCTTGAGCAAAGGATATAAATAATCTTTTTCTAACTGATATTTTTCTCCCAATCCATTGATAAACCAATGGGAGCTAATTTGCTTTAACTCCATAACCTTAGAACAATCATGTTTAATCCCAGAACGCCAAATATACCGAGTATCTTGACCTAAAAAATGTCTGCCTTGTTCATATCTGATGGTATCTCTCACCATAAAGCCATCTCGTTCCCCAATAACAGAGCATAACATCGGCTCATCCAAATCTGAATACACTGGACAATCTCGGCTTTTCTCCCCATCAGTCGATAAGATAAAAAGACAAGCTTTTACGGATACATTAAAATAATATTTAGCATCAATTAAATAAATGGTTCTGGAAAAAGTATGAGGGAATTTTTTCTGGATTTGCAGCAAAATTTTACGCGCAACGGAATATTTGCATAATAGGGCAGTTGTTCCGGTGCGATGAGAGAGCCATTCAAGGTATTGTAAAACCATCCATTCTGATATATCAAAGTTAGCTAAACCCGTGATAGCTTCAATGCCGCGTCTGTGGTGAAAGTTTGATTTAATCGGCAAATTTTGACTATTGAGCAAGCTTAATTCACTACTTGTTACCCAAGGGGGATTCCCTAAAATTAACAAATAACCGGAAATGTTGGCCAGAATATTTTGCCAATCGGTTGTAAAAAAATCTGCTTGTTTGATTGTGATATTTTCTAAATGGGGATGACTTTGTATAGATTTTTGAGCGGTTTTAATGTGGTTTTCATTAATATCAAATCCAATCATTCTAACCGGGCTAAATTCCTCTAGGGCTGCTCGAATAAATGCACCTGTTCCACAAGTGGGTTCTAAAATAACATCGGGTAATATTCGATATTGAATTTTCAGAAGTTTGATGATTTTTTTTGCCAAAGATTCAGGGGTTTGAAAATCACCCAATTGTTGTTTAGTTCCCGCTTTTCTCATCAATTCCTCTCAAGACTATCCTTGAATTTTCAAAATTCCTTCAACTTGCCCCGCTTGTTGAATTACTCGACTATATTGTAACCTCCATTGAAGCGCGTTAGAAATAGTTAAATATCCTTGAGATGGAGGGGATTGTAATATTCTCTCTGCTAACTGTTCTGCACCAATTTCATCAACGGGTAAGTGTCGTTCAATGATAAACGCCACTAAATCATAAGAAAAGGGTGGGAGTTTGGTACAACAAACAAGTTGCCAAATTAATGACTGATAAGCCCAATGGCTTTTGGTCTAACCGTCTAGCTTTGTTGACGGAGAAACCTAGAATTGCCCCAAAAACTCGGCCATGCGAGCGACGGCGGTTTTTAGTACATCGGGTTCATGAACGAGGGCGAAACGGACGTATCCCTCGCCCATTTTACCGAAGCCAGCGCCGGGGGATACGGCTACCCCAGTTTTGGCGACTAATTCACAGCAAAACTCAATGGAACGCTCTCGCCAGGGGGCGGGGAGTTGCGCCCAGATGTACATGGTGGCGGGTGGGGTGGGAACGTCCCAGCCGATGTCTTTGAGGGCTTGTATGAAGACATCCCGGCGGTTTTGGAAGGTGTTGACGGTGTGTTGGACAATGGTGGGATCACTTTGTAAGGCGGCGATCGCACCCTGCATGATGCCCCGGTACTGATTGAAGTCTACAACAGCTTTCACCTGTCGTAATGCCCCAATTAACTTCGCGTTACCGATAGCGTAGGCGATGCGAAATCCCCCCATGTTGTAGGACTTGGAAAAGGTAAATAGTTCAAGGGAAACGGTTTTTTCTGGGTCTGCCTGTAAGAGGGAGGGGGCGGCGGGCGTGCCGCTAAAGACTAAATCCGCGTAGGGGAAATCATGGACTAAAACAATATTGTGCTGTTGACAGAAGGCAACGGCGGCTTGAAAAAAACTGAGGGGGGCGATGGCTGTCGTGGGATTGTGGGGATAACTCAAAACCATCAGGCGGCTTTGGGCTAGCACGGGGGCGGGAATGGCGCTCAAGTCTGGTAAAAAGTGATTTTCAGCGCGTAGGGGAAGGGTGTAAATTTGTCCCCCAGCTAGGTGAATCCCTCCGGCGTGGGAGGGGTAGCCGGGATCTAATAACAGGGCAATGTCCCCCGGATTTAATACAGCTAGGGGGAGGTGGGCGGTGCCTTCTTGACAGCCAATGAGGGGCAGAACTTCTGTTTCGGGATCAACGGGGATGCCGTACTTCTGCTCATACCACTGGGCGGCGGCTTGGCGAAAGGCTTGGGTACTATGAAAGAGGGTGTAGCCGTGGGTGTGGGGATCTGTAAGGGCGGTCTGGATGGCGGCGATCGCACAATCGGGGGCGGGTAAGTCCGAAGATCCCAAGGATAAATCAATAATCTCTCGTCCTTCCCCTTGGGCTTGGGCTTTCGCCCGATCCATATCGGCAAAGACGTTTTTTGTTAAAGGTTCAATGCGTTTAGCCAGTTGCATAGTGTTGGGATAATCCCTAATTTAAGTGGGATGTGAGTAAATCAAACAGGGCTTGTTTGCCGATGGCTCCCTCATGGGATAAGACCGTTTCCTTGCCTTTAAATAATCTGAGGGCGGGGACTCCCTTCACTTGGCAGGCTTTCACCGCCTCAGGATTGGGGTCTACTTCTAATTTTACAACTTTGAGGCGATCGCCATATTTCGAGGCAAGCTCTTCTATGGACGGGGAGACTAAGCGACAAGGCCCACACCAAGCCGCCCAAAAGTAGGCTAAAACGGGCTTATCTTGATCATAAACCGCTTGTTCAAACTCCGCATCGGAAATGACAATAACTTGACTCATAACCTCTAACCTCACTAAAAATGCACAAAGTTCTATCGTAAAGGAGGGGGATCCTCCCTACAACCTTTCTGAGGAAAGAAATTTTTCTCACCGGGATTTGTGCGGGGTACTGGGGGAATTGAGTATTGATAATTAATAATTAGTCCCGACTCCCCTGCTCCCCTGCTCCCCTGCTCCCCTGTTCCCCTGCTCCCCTGCTCCCCTGCTCCCTTGCTCCCCAAGTTATTCAGCAAGCCCTAATTAATTCAGGGGGTTTCTACTTTAATAGATAAGCGATAATTAAGGGGCTGGGCAGAGCGGGACAGTAATACTATCTCATACAAACCAGTCCGCCTGACCGTATCCGACCAAGCGCGTTCATCGGAGCCGGATAATAAAGCCTGACCGTTGGGAGCATAGAGTGAGAGGCTGACGGCCCGATTGGTAAGCGCATTAATCGACAGGCGCTGATTTTCTTCTAAACGCAGTAAAAAAACCTGACCTTGACCGGGGTTGAGTTCTCCGTCGAGTTGGGTATTATTTTCTTGAGTCCCTAAAGACACCCTTTGGAGAGCAGAACCGGAACGGAGGGCGCGCAAGGTGTCCAAGGCGATCGCATTCCAAACCTGTCCAATAGGTTCATTGAGAAACTGACGGTCTTTTTGTTCAGGAAAACGCTGGAGAAAAGCCCGATCGGTGAGTTCATATAAAACCCGAGGACTGAGATCCAGTCGTTGCACCTCCGTTTCCCAGCGCTCGCGATCGCGCCGTCGATAACTGCCTAAACCCCGTCGTGCCTCCCCACTCAAAAACCCCAACTGATCCAACACTTGAGTCGCCGTTTCATCCCAGCGATCGCGCCAGATCATATCCTCAGCACTATTACTTAATCGTCTACCCCGTCGTTCCGGATATTGGGCTAAAAACTGCTGTTGAACCAACTGTTGAAAAAACTCATAGTCAATGGTCAAATTCAAGCGCCGTTGACGAATCCCCAATTTCCGTTCTTGTTCCAGCAAGGGTAAACTCTCATCGGGATCCGGTTCCGGGTCATCCGTGAGGGGGAAACTGAGATTTTCGGGAGTCCAATTCTCCTCAAGGGGTTCAGGAGTCACCACCGGAACATCGTCCCAATCCGTGAGAACATCGGAATCTGAGGCAATTTGATGAGTCAACCAATAATCTCCAACCCACCAGCCCACAGCCCCCGCCGCCAGGACAAACCCCAAGACGAGAACTGATTGAGAAAGGACGGTTAATAAACGCATTCCAGAACGTTTGAGCGACTTTGAATTCTGCCGGGGAGACAAAGAAGCCGATGAGCGAGCAGTCGGGGATTTTTCCCCCTCCTTCTGACTCTTCTCTCCTTTCCCCTCTCCTTGTTCCCCTCTTCTCGGAGGTGGGGGGGGTGTGGGCTGATCTTGTAGCATTTGCATTACATCATAAGCATTTTGAAAGCGATCGCCCGGACGTTTTGCCAACATTTTCGTAAAAATTCCTTGGAGTTTAGGCGTAAAGCGCGTGAACTGTTGCCATTCCCAGTTCCCCGTTTCCCGATTCAGCAAGACCTCCGGAGGTTGTCCTGTCAGTAACACCAACAACACCGCCGCCAGAGCATAGAGATCACTGTAAGTAAAGATAATCCCCTTCTGTAATTGTTCCGGAGGCGCATAACCCACTTGACCCACCATGACAACCGACCGGGGCTGATTTAAGTTCAGTTGGTTAGCAATAATTTGCTGAATTCCCCCCAGATCAACCAGTACGGGTAAACTATCTTGTTGACGAATTAAAATATGATTGGGCGAGAGATTGCGGTGAATGACCCCGTGATAGTGCAGATAATGCAGCACAGGCAACAACTGGGAGAGCAGTTGGACAATTTCCCGTTTCTCAAACCCTCGTTGTTGTACCCAACGGCCTTGTTGTAAGAGACGCAAACTTTGCCCACTCACATAGTCCGACACCCAATAAAGCACCCAATAATCGGCAGTTTCACTAATAAACCAATCCCGAAACCTAGCAATTTGGGGATGATCCAGATTCTTAAGGAGTTCAGCCTCCTGGGTAATCTGATGTTGAAGGTCAGACTTTTGCTCTGGGGAAGGAATAGGAAAGGTAAAGACTTGAATCACATAGCGATCCTTACTCACCGGAATCTCCTCGGCCAGATAGGTCATACCCCATCGTCCTTTGCCTAAGCCTTGCAAAACCCGATAACGCTCCCCTAAAATTTCCCCGGTATCAACCCCACTGATCATGATCAACCTAGAACCTTTTGCGCTGTATTGTACCTTTGACCATCCCACCTCTAAAAGCAATGGGATTCCGGATTTAACGAGACGACGGACTTAAATCTCTTTCCAGATATAAGCTATTACGCTCCGACTCCAACAAATCCACAAATTCCTTGAGTTTATTTTGATAAGCTTCCCAGTCTACCCAAGGCACATCATTATGAGTCGCCCCTTCAACCCAGAACGCTAGTTTGGGTTCCGGTGCGGCCTCAAACAATCTTTTCCCGTGAGCGATGGGGATTGTCTGATCAGCCGTGCCATGAATAATCAAAACTGGAGCAGATACCCGCTTAATTTTATCCAGATTTCTAAATTTGTCGAAGGGTAACAAAGGAAAAGGAACAACGACTCGAAACGCTTGGGTAAATGTGCTTTCTAGGATAATCCCCCCCACCGGCTCCTGAACGGCTAGGTGAAGGGCAGACCCCCCACCCACAGAACGACCAAATAGGATAATCTTCTCAGCAGGTGTATTCAGGACTTCCCGCAGATATTGATAGGCCGTTTCAATATCAATATAAGCATTGCGTTCACTCGGTCTTCCTTCACTGGTACCATAACCGCGATAGTCATAGGCAAAAATATTAAAGTTAAGGGTCTGAAGTTGGTCTAAAAGCGGACGAATATCGCCTAAATCTTCTGCATTACCATGAATATACAGCAGAGTGTATTTTGCATCCGGATGAGGTAAATAGATAGCAGAAATAGACTCTTGATCCGGTGTGAGCAGTTTTAGGATTTCCGGACTGTCCTCATAACTACTATCCGGTGGGAGAAAAATCATCGAGTCACTGAACAGATAAACATATAAGGCAAAACAGGTATAAATGAAAAGGAATGAGCGAATACAACGTTTTAGAGTGAAATCCCCTAAGAGGAGCTTACGCCAAGAGTGAGCCATGATTCCCTAATTCGAGCGTTATGGGGCATTGTAAAGCAGGATGGTTTCTTGGTTGTCATCTCTCCCCCGTATTTATTCTCGAAAAAATAATTTTCTCGCAACCGCTAATCTAATGATTCTTCATAATATTTTTCCTCATTTTTCATAAAATCCCTGTAAGATAAAAGGCGATTATTGATTGATGACGCTGTATCGTCTCCTGTTGTTTTTCCTAGCATTTCCGTTAAACATTCCATGACTCAAGGTAGTTCCGAAGCCATTTGGTCAACCTTGCCTGACCAACAAGCTCGTATTTTGCGCTGGATGGTTCGTCTTGCAGACGACGTGACCTTACAGGAAGTTGCCAACCATTTTGAGCTAGATTTACCCGCAGCAGAGGCTGAATTAAGCGCATTAGTCGAAGGGGGATATCTCAGTACCCTGACCAATTTGGACGAAGAACTCCGCTATAGGATAGCACCGAGTGGGGAGAGTGGGATGATGGTGAGTGAAGGGCGAACCCTGGCCACTTCAGAACGCAACGGGGATCTTGTCTCCATGCGGGGCAACCCCATTGCCATTATTACCAATCCCTCGGGAGACTACACCATCACGGCCGGGGAAACCTTTGAATTGCGGGTAACGCTCAGTAACCAAGGCCCCAAAGGTGCAATCATCGACCTCTACATTGATGAAGTTTCTCAACCCTTGCGCCAGTGGTGTTTAAGCCCCGAGGAACGGCTGGCCTTGAGTCCGGGTCAAAGTAGTGAGGTGGTGTTTCAGTTTGTGATTCCGGTGCAAGCGATCCCGGAAAATTATATCTATTCTCTTATTGTTGATGCGCCGGAACATTATCCGGAAGATACTCCTATCCGCCATCAACACACCTTGCGGATTTTACCCCCCATTCAAGCGGGACCCCAGGTTAATGATCCCACATTTACTTTGTTTCCCAGTACCCGGGCGACTCAACCCCTGCCGATTACTCCGGGACAACCTTTTGAGGTGCGGGTCATTGTGAACAACCGTTCTAATCGAGTGGATCGGTTTCGGCTGACTTGTAGTGATTTACCCCCAGACTGGTATCAGGTGATTTATCCCGAGGGTTTGAACCGTTTGGGGTTGGTGTTGGATCAAGATACCCTCGCTCTTAATCCGGGCAGTCAGGGGGAGATTCTACTGTTGTTGCAGTTTCCCGAGGAGATTAGCGCGGGGCAGTATTTCCCGACGGTGTGCCTGACTTCCCTCAATAACCGGGATTTGTTGCTGATGGAGGTGATGTATCTTACAGTTCTCCCGCGCTACGAGTTGAATATTGAGTTACGAACCATTTTAGGCAAGATTCGTTTAGGGGAGGGTTTGTATGAACTCCGAGTAACGAATGGGGGGAATACAGGGCGGGAATTAATGATCCAAGCGCGAGAAGATTCGGAAACCCCAGACTGTGCCTATCGGTTATTACCGTCTGCTTTACAAATTCCCCAAGGGGAAAGTGGCAAGGTGTTTGTGGAGGTGGAACCGACGGAACGGAAACGGCGACCTTGGTGGGGGAAGGGGCGAGAGTATCGGTTCTTTTTGGATTTAACCGATCCCCATGAGTTGCCGTTACCTGTGGAGAGTTTGGAGGGAACGTTAATCTGGCAGGCGAGGCCGTGGTGGCACTTGTTTTTAGTGATTTTGGCGGCTGGGGGTGCGATCGCCGCCGCCATTTTCCTAGTTTGGTGGTACTTTGTTCGTCCCCCCAGTCCCCCCCGGGTGCTTCAGTTTAGTTCCGTCTCCCCCACCTACGAGGCCGCTGATGGGGATTTTATCCATCTCAACTGGCAAATTACCCACCCCCGACGTATTGCTGCCCTACAAATTAGCGGCACGGCCACAGGAGACGCAACTCCACCCCGTCCCTTGGTCTATGACCTGACCAATGGCATCCCCGAGGCCTTAGCAGAGGTTTGTTCCTTCCGGCCGAATCTCGTCTGTCAAAATGTGCGCACCGATGCCCGACAAGCGGGAGACTATACCTTTGAGTTAACCGTTGTACCCCGTCGTTTACGGGATAATAGCCCCTTTTCCCAACGCACAGATACCATTAGTATTCTGCCTATTCCTGTCCCTACCTTGGTGGATTTGGCGGCTCAAATCGCGCCCCCCAATGTGACCGCAACTCCTGTCTCCGTTGCCCTGAATCCGGAACGTCAAGATTCCCCGTTCCCAGAAACGATTGTTCAGTTTAACTGGCAGGTTCTCCACCCGGAACAGTTACAGGAAATTCGCCTTGTTGGACGTGCGCCCAATAATAGTGTGGTGAGTCCTCCACAACGCTATAGTTTCACGGGGGGCATTCCTGAACCTTTGCGGCCCTACTGTCAAATTGTGGATCAACGGCTGATTTGTCGGGAGATTCCCCAAGTGATGCGAGAACCGGGCGAATATATTTTTGAGGTGGCCTTAGTTCCCCGACAGGGCAATGGGGAAGTAGTGGAGGCGAAAACGACGGATACTATTGTGATTGAAGCCCCCCAGTCCCCAGAATTGCTGGAATTTGACACCACCCAAAGCCAGTATGATGGGACTCAAAATGAACGGGTGCGCTTGAACTGGGAAATTGCTTTTCCTCGCAATTTGCGGGAATTGCGCGTCATTGGGCGATCGCCCCAAGGTGCCGTTTTAGCCTCCCAACAACGCTATGACTTCAGCGACGGCATCCCAGCCCCCCTGATTGATTATTGCCGAGCGAGTCAAGAGCGGTTAGTCTGTCAAAATGTCCCCACCAATAGCGCGGGGGGCGGTCAATATGTTTTTGAACTTTCTGTGGTGCCGAAAGCGGGTTTAGGTTTACCCAGTGCTAGTCAAAAGTCCAATTTAGTGGAAGTGAAAGCCCCGGATGTCCCTGTGCGCATTGGCAGTTTTCAGGTCAATGGCCGGGATGTTCCCCTCAAATACATTGCTCGGGTCAATCCTCGCACTCCCACCCGTAGTTTGCGCATTTCGTGGCAAGTGCAGGGCCCACCGGGAACCAAGGTGACGCTTCTCCCCATTCCGGGGACTGTCGGCCTTTCTGGAAGTATGGCCTATCCCTTGAGTCAACAGAGTGGCCAACAAACCCTGACTCTGCAAGGGGTGAGTCCATCTGGGGAGCAGGTGCAGCGATCGCTCATTATTGAAACCATTGCCCCAGAACCTACCCCCGGCGCGGCTCCTGGCAGTGATGGCACTCCTCCGAGTCGTCCCATTCCCACCCTACCCACTGTCCCCGATTCTCCCTTTAATTTGCCCCCAGAGTTTGATTAAAACATCCACCTGACCGGAAATTGTTGACAATCCCGCCGTTAATTGCGTTTTGACAAAATGCACAAAAGCTTAACTTGTCAAAGTTGAGCCAGCCCTAACTAGATCCAACAAAGTTAATTGTATAGAATGAATGAGCCGGCCTAATCCATCAATCAACATATGGGACAAGAATTCCGCTTTATCCTCCCCACCCCACCACAAACGGAAAAGTTTGCCACCCATCAACTGGCCTATGAATTTCGTCGGGAACGAGAACAGCGCGAAGAATGGCGGGATTATTGCGCTTGGTATGCAGAAACAGCCCAAAAACACCAAGCCGAATTAAAAAAAATGCGTCGTGATATTAATTTATTTGGTTGGTTTGTGCGAGGCCACTAATGGGAATACTCTAGGTTAGCAGGAATGAGCAAAAGTCATAATTTTTGGCTCATAATAGCTATTATTACCTAGGAATTTTTACTCATGAGATTAACCACTCAAATGCGCTGGATGGTTTTAGTTTTGCTGGGTTTTTCCCTGCTGAACCTTGCGGTTTTATTCGGTCAAATTAACCGCATGAATGGTAATGCTCGGGTCATTAATTTAACAGGAGTGATTCGAGGATCTAGCCAAAAAATCACGAAATTAAGGTTAAATGGGCAACAAGATAACTTTTATATCCAAAGAATTGATGAGATTTTTAAGGGATTATTTGATGGGAGTCCAGAACTGGATTTAATCCCGATTGGCAATCGAGAGTTATTGAGCCATATTCAAAACTTACAAAACAGTTGGCTTAATTTAAAAACCTTAGTCAACAGTCCTCAAAATGACCCCCAATATCAGGAAGATTTAATCCGGGTGAGTGAGGAAGTGTGGCGATTAGCCGATATTGCCACAGAATCGGCGGAACGACTAGCAGAGCAAAATTTAAGACTTTTACGAGGCTTAAAAATACTACTATTTTTGTCTAATATTATACTATTAGGAATTATCACCGCTTTGATTCAAAGCATTTCTCATAAACTCGATGGTACTGTCAAAGATGTCGTACTTTCGACCAAAGAAATTGCTTCAACTGTTGAAGAACAGGAACGAGTGGCAATCCAACAGACAAGGGTTATTAATGAAACCACTCAAGTTATTGCAGAACTGAGAGAATTTTCTCATGATGTTACCCAGCAGGCAGAAGCAACCAAAAAGGTCGCAAATGAAGTGATAAATTTAGCCACAGAAGGAAGTAAAATAGTACAGATTAGTCAGCACGATATGTCTAACTTAAAAAATCAGGTGAACAACATTTCTAAGCAAATTATTTGGCTGCAAGAACAAGCTCATGAAGTGGGTAATATTTCCCAAGTGGTTCGAGATTTGGCAGAACAAACGAATATGTTAGCTTTAAATGCTGCGATTGAGTCAGTCAGAGCAGGAGAACAAGGAAAAGGATTTAAAGTAATTGCTCAAGAAATTCGTCAACTTGCTGATAGAAGTAAACAATCAGCACAGCATATTAATTCATTAACATTGGCGATTCATAAAAGGATTCAAGAGACTGTTTTAGCGACAACCATGGGGAGTGATAGTTTAGTGAAAACAACTCAAACCACAGAACAAACAGTGGAAGTTTTCCAAGGTGTGACTCAAGTGATTAATAATGTGGCAATTAGTAGTGAACAAATTTTGCTGAGTACAAAGCAACAAGTTCACGCTACCCAACAGGTTGTAGATACTATGCACCACTTAGAAAATGCCGCCGAGGAAACAAAATTGGGCATGAATTATGCGAGAAGTAGTGCGCAACGATTAAATCTGGCGGTTGAGGTATTGAATGAAATTACTTAGGGGTTTCTCGGTTAACCAGGCGATCGCAACAATATTGGTGAGATAATACTGCCTTTCTCAACTAAAAACTGCTTTTTCGGCTCTGGATTACTCATTTTCCAAGATAGCTCAAACTGTTTTGATTTTAACTCAGATTTGGGTCAGGTTGCCTTGATTGATTATGGCTGATTGTAGATGCCCCAGAAACCCGGTTTCTGATGTCATTTTTGTGTGAATTACAAAACTCACTCAAATGGAAACGCTATATCCGTAGGATGATGAGTCGGTAATTCAAGAAAGTTCCTGGGTAAACCAATCCCCCCTAAACCACTCCTGGGCGGCCTCCCTTAGCACCGTAATCACCTCTTCCACCCCATAAGGGATAGGATAATCTCCAACGCCCTCCGATGCCCCAAAAACCTGCTCAAATAACAGCGCATCAGGAGATAAACGCATAGAGCCATGTTGTAACACACAAGAACCGCGACGCAATTGGGCGCTCCCGATTAACTTATAGCCCTCTGGTGTGACTAAATCCGCCGCCGTTGCTGTGCCGAAACAACTCGGATTGTGAATATATCCCCGTCCGGTCTGACCATAATTCAGGGAAATGCCCAATTTTGCCCAACCAAGGCGTAAAAACTCGCAAATCTCCCGATAAATTTCCTGACGCTGTTTCCTTTCCCCAGACATCACCACCATATAGGTTAAGTCCCCTTGGTGCAAAACCGCCCTTCCCCCTGTTGGACGACGCACGATGTCTAGTTTGCGCCCCTGCCAGCTTAATTCTGACCAATGATGCGGGTAATGTTTTTGATGGTATCCCAAGGATAGGGCGACGGGGTGCCAAGTATAAAAGCGGAGAGTAGGAGGCTGTTCTCCGGTACAGTGTGCTTGAAACAACTGTTGGTCAATCTTCATCTGAGTTGCTCCATCGGCTGTTATGGGGGGAAGCCAGCACCAACGGGTAGACATAGCTATTTTGCACGGGGTGATTTGAGGATGATGGGATCAATAGTGCCATACCTCTCCTCCCAATGGACATATAATCTCAGAACGCCATCAGAACTGGAACTCTAAAGCGGGTGGTGCGTCTTGTGGTATCAAGTCTGGCGAAGTCGTTATGATGTCTTATGGCGATTCAACCCATTTCTGGCCGTCTAGGAATAGCTTTTCAACCAACACACCTGAGATATTATGCGAAATTCTATCCTGCGCTCTGCCCTAGCGGGTACGGTGCTGACTGTGGGGGTGCTTTGCACCAGTTTTAATTTGAATGCGATCGCCGCCGAGCGTGTGGTTCTGCGTTATAGTATCCTCGAAGCCTCTATTTCCGTGGCGGAATTAACCGACTTAGCCGAACGCGGGGAAGTATCCCCAGAATTACAAGCCTATTTAGAACTCGCTAATCAAAATCCTGAAGAATTTCGAGGAATTTTAACCAAAGAAATTGTTGTAGATGGGGTTTGGCTATCCCGCCTGTTGAATAATTCTATTGGCGAAATGCTCTTAGATCAAGTCAGCGATGTGATCCACACGCCAACTAAACGAGCAAATCGCCAAGCTTTACGCTCCGCCTTAGTGAGTTCTGCTATGACTGACGGTAAAATTACCCTGATTGAAGTCCTACAGAACTATCCTACTTCCGAACTTCACATCAATGGCGATCGCCTTGTAGAAGTGATCCAGCAAATCGATAAACTCCGCCAAGGTTTATCCATCTTGGGTTTTTGAATTTTTAGGCCTTTGAATTTCAACTCGCCCAGTGACATCCTCCCGACGCTCCCTATTAGGAGAGCGCGGGGCTTCTCGGTGGTTAGCTAAACTCCCCCCAAAATAGCTGTTTCCAGATTGAACAGAACACTACAAGAGGGGAGTTTTAGATGAAATAACAGCCCCTTATCGGTTATGCGGCACTTGTTCAGGATCCACTTGTTCCGCATCCCCACCAATCCCTAGGGGAATATCTGTGTTGAAAATTTGAGCGTCGGTGACAATCATATTATCCATAATTGCACCATTGACATCCACATTGTAAAGAATGGCTTGGGTAAAATCAGCCCCACTCAAATCTGTAGCCACTAAACTGGCATCGGTTAAAAAAGCTTGATTGAGACTTGCCCCTTTTAAATTTGCACCACTGAGGTCAGCCCCTTCTAGATTCGTTTCAATGAGGATTGCATCTTCTAAATTAGCCCCTCTTAAATCCGCCCCTATGAGATGGGCTTGAGAAAGATTTGCACCGGATAAATCACACCCCGGACAGATATTTGTTAATAACAAAGTTTGCACGTCATGAGGATCATAAGCCCGGCTGGGACTTGCCAGAGTAACAGTTGCGGCCAATGTGAGGGGAGCGATGATCCAAGACAGTTTTTGAGTTAGCATAATAGTTATCTCCCTTACTTTTCAACAATCGGCACTCATTTGCACCCTCAATTTAATGATACCGATTTTGTTTGTACATCTCAAATCTGCGACTCAGCTTGTAACAATAGTTATTGTGAGCAGAATGAGCATTCTTTTACCCCTACACCAACAACAAGGGCAATTTCGGACAGGATGAAAAAAGTTTGAGGATCGCCTTGATCCCCTCTGATCTTCGGGCTTCTCTCAGGGGGAGTCTGGGACAAATTGCGCCATAAATTGGCGGTCAATGTAATCCTTCCAACGCCAGAGTAGGGGGTGATGCCAGCCCAATGGACCCCAAGAGGCGATCGCACAACAATCCCCCGTCCCCAACAAAGCCAGATAGCGCCGTTGGGGACAAAAAGGCCTTAAAGGACGTTCCCCCACCCAACGCCCCACATTCTCAAACAACGGCCTCCCCTGACGCACCGCCAACACCCCCGCCTTCGGACGCGGATGATTCACCATCGTAGCAATATCCCCCGCCCCAAACACAAAAGGATGAGACACCGACTGTAACGTATCCCCCACCAACAGAAACCCCGCCCCATCCGTCGCCAAACCCCCAGCCCCCAACCAAGAAGGCGCAGAAGCCTGAGTCACCCAAAACACAAAATCGTAGGGAATCCTCAACCCCGAATCACACCGCAATTCATCCCCCGTCACCTCCCCCACCCTTTCCCCTAAATATAACTGCACCCCACGCGCCTCCAATAGCTGCGTCACCCGTTGACTCACCCAAGGATGATGTCCCCCCATCAACCTCTCGCCCCGATGGATGAGATGGAAACCACAACAGCCAGCCCCTGCCGCCTTCACCCTAGCTTGCAGATTAAACGCCAACTCCACCCCCCCCGCACCCCCACCCACAATCGCCAGTTGCCAATCTCGCCCTCTATCCCCTCGAATTTGGTCTAAAATCCCCTCCCACTGGGCTAAAAATTTCGGCACAGGCTTGATAGGAACGCCATATTGTGCTGCTCCTTGCACATCATTTTCTGCGGGAGTGCTACCAATATCAAGGGAAAGGAGGTCAAAAGCAATAGTTTCAGGCTCCCAGTCTGGGGCTATTTTGGGAGCATCTACTGGCTTGATGAGAACCTCTTTTTGGGCTAAATCCAAACCGACCGCTTCCCCTAAGCGAAATTCTACCCCAGCCCACTCACATAAACGGGGTAAATCAATATGAGTTTCATCGTAGCTATAAAATCCAGCAACATGACCGGGTAACATCCCAGAATAGGGCGTATAGACGACATTACTAATCAGGATAACCTGAAGATCCCGCAGAGGTTTTTTAGTCCATTGTTTAAGAAAAATAACATGACTGTGACCTCCGCCAATTAACAGCAATTGTTTCATTAATTTAACTTCGCTCGGTATTGACTCCCTTCGGTCGGTTAGTTTATTGGTCGCCATTCATCCCCACCGTGTAGACGGATGGGGTATTCTGGCGACATCAGGATAAACGTAAAGGGGGGAATAGGGACTTGGCAACTGTTTACTGTTTAAGACTATTATAGTATATTCGTTAATTGTTCAGCTATTAAGGAGGATGAAAATGACCCTAAAAATCATGAGCTTTAATATTCGGGGCAGTTGTAAAGACGATGGGGTTAATATTTGGGAGAATCGCGCAGGACTCAATGTAAAAACCCTCAAAAAATATAATCCTGATATTATTGGTTTTCAAGAACTACAACAGGGAAATCTAGAAACCTATCAAAGGGAGTTAAGGGACTATCAATATTGTCTCGGTCTTCCCTATAACCGTCCAGGTCGGGAACTCTATAATGCTATTTTCTGGAAGCTTGATCAGTTTGTGATCAAAAGTCAAGGCAGTTTTTACCTCAGTGAAACCCCCGAAGTTTGGTCTAGCAGTTGGGATACAGCCAGAGTCAGAACCGCCAATTGGGTTTTATTGGAATGGGTAAAAAATCAACAGATGTTTTTCTGTTTTAATACCCATTTAGATCATAAAAGTGCCTTAGCTCGTCAACGGGGAATTGAACTGGTTTTAGAGCAGATTCATCTTTTAAATAATAATGATTTGCCTGTAATTTTGACCGGAGATTTTAACAGTTATTTGCGACTGACTAAGACGGGAGAACCCTTAACCTCTCAAGAAGGAGTTTATGAGCAAATTCGGCAAGCTGGTTTTATCGATAGTTATTTAGTATCGGGAAATAAAGATCGAGCGGGTCAACATTCGGTACACAATTTTCTCGGGGCAGAATATAGCGTAGAAGATCCGGATTTTGTCCATCGGATTGATTGGATTTTGTTGCAGACTCATCCCGGGGAAATTGAGGTTAAACAGTGCCAAATTTTAAAGGATTCTGCCCCCCCTCTTTATCCCAGTGATCATTATCCAATTTTAGCTGAGGTTGTCCTGAAAGACTAAGCCATCCATGTTGGTTGTTGCGCTTCAGCGCCCTAGATGGGGCTGTAGTGAATATGGCTCTCGTTACTGTTAGAATTTATAATTTATAATAATTAATTATTAATAATTAATTATTGATTATTACCTATTCCCCGTTTCCCATGACCCAAGAAGAACAACTGGATCTCTTTAGTAGTGCCAATATTACCCCTCCGATTCCCCCAGTGCAACGGGATTTAATCCCCACAGATGCTAATATTCCCATCCCCAAGGGACTTTATACCACCCTCGGAGAAATTGGGGCTGATTGTAACGACTGTCAACGCTGTGAATTGAGTCAATCTCGCACCCATGCTGTCCTTGGACGGGGCAATCCTCACGGGGATATTATGATTATTGGGGAGGGGCCGGGACAAAATGAAGACGAGCAAGGTTTACCCTTTGTGGGGAAATCTGGACAATTGCTCGAAAAAATCCTGGCCTCGGTTCATTTGGACTCAGAAGAGGATGTTTATATTGCCAATATGGTCAAATGTTTGACCGGAGATACTCCTGTTCTGACGCGGCAGGGGTATCAATCCTTGCAATGGATTGTAGAACAACGTTGGGAGGGGGAGGTGCTGAGTTTAACCCCGACGAAAGAGTTAGTCTGGCGTAAAATTAACCACTGGTACGAATCCCGTTTAGGCGATCGCACCCTCTACCGTGTCACCCTACCCGGTCACAGCGTGGGGTATACTGCCACCGGAGATCATCCCATCCTCACCCGTCGCGGATGGATTCCCGTCGAAGACCTCCATCTGCGGGATTTAGTCGCCACGGGAACACCCCAACGCGCTCTAGCTTCTGTTTCCTCTAGTTCCCCCGCTCCTAACTATGCCGGACAAACCACCGACTGGCAACCTGTGATAAAACACCCCCTCCCCTCCCAACATCCTGAGACAGTAGTCTATTGCTTGGATGTGGAAGAAACAGCCAATTTTGTCACCCCGGCCGGAGTAGTCCATAACTGCCGTCCTCCGGGAAATCGTACCCCCACCCCTGAAGAAATTGCGGCCTGTAAACCCTATTTACTCGAACAAATCCGCCTCGTTAACCCGAAAATCATCCTGTTTACCGGAGCCACAGCTTATCGGGGTTTAACCGGGCATAAACAGGGCATTACCAAGATTCGAGGGCAATGGATAGAATGGGAAGGAAGACCCTGTATGGCGATTTTTCATCCAGCCTACTTGTTACGCAACCCCTCCAAGGAACCGGGAAAACCCAAGTGGTTAATGTGGCAGGATATTCAGGCTGTCCGGCAAAAACTTGATGAGTTGCGCTCGCGAAGCGTTCCGTAAGGAAATCGCCATCTGCTTAATCTCCCTATCTTCATCCTGTCTCATTTTGTCCTGAGACAGTTCTCAACTCTTGTCGGAGTTGTCCCTTTATGTCACTGCCTACCCTTAAGGAATTTCATGGTCAACATTCTCGATCGACTGCCCCAAGAAGCCAGAGAATGGGCTGAACAATTGCATTGGAAAGAAAGACGGTATCTCTTATCTTTATGTCACCTCCTTTGTGCCGTTCCCCCGGAAACACAAGCCCAATTTTTAGATGAATATACCGCCGACGGTTTAATCAACAAAATCCTCCAAGACTACGACACCCAAACTAAAGTTCAAGCCCATCTCGATAGTTTCCGCATTCCCACCCAACTCGATAAACCATTACTCCGACATTATATTAAGCAATTCTATGTCCACTCCGCCCAAGATGTACGACGAGAACCCGAACGTTATTTAGAATCTGCTCTCCGTTTGGTCTTAAGCCCCGAAGAAAAAAACTATGTCCTCAACTATATTTTAGGCTTTGAACTGTTACAAACCGTTTTTCAAATGAGTTGGCTACAACAAGAACGGTTTTATCTCCTACAACCCAATCAAGAGGACTTCTTTAATAGTTACATCAAACCCATTCGCAATACCCACCGCATCAACGGAATCGTCAATCCGAAAGATGAAAAAGTCTTCTTTTCTAGGCGAGATTACTTCGTCAAACAACCCAATATTTCCGAACAGAAATTAGTCGCTCTCATTATGGCTACCTTTGTCACAGATGAAGTCAGCAACTTAGGTTTTATTATTGTTCGCAATACCCAACCTGTTCCGTTCGATTATGACTATATCTACAAACCCGATGAAGAAAACATCTTTGGTTAATCTTGCCTCAATTTCGCCTAAATCTAGCCAAGACTGTAGACTTTACCCGGGACTTTCTTAATATTTATCAATTGACATCAGGGTGATTTTATGCTAGAAAAAGTTCCACAAGAAGCGAAAGAATGGGCAGAAGGTCTAGACTGGCAAAGACGGCGTTACTTACTCTCGCTGTGTCATTTATTATGTGGGGCATCCCCGGAAATTCAAGCCGGATTTCTAGATCAATATACAGCCGATGGACTTTTAGCGAAAATTATCCAAGACTATGAGACTTATTATAAAGTCCAGCGCCATCTCGATGGGTTTCACATCAATACCCAATTGAATAATAAGGTGTTACGTCAATATATCAAGCAATTTTATATTCATTCCGCCCAAGATGTCCGGCGAGAACCGCAAAAATATTTAGAAGCGGCCTTGAGATTAGTTTTTAGTCCTGAAGAAAAAAGTTACGTTCTTAATTATATTTTAGGATTTGAACTCATTAAATTGTTGTTTAAAATGAGTTGGTTACAACAGGAAAGATTTTATTCTTTGCAAAATAATCAAGAAGACTTTTATCATACTTATATTAAGCCTGTTCAGTATGCGCAAAGAGTGAATGGTTTAGTGATTCCCAAAGATGAAAAAACCTTTTTTTCTCAACGGGAATTTTACGTTACACCGCCTAAAATTAGCGGTAAACGTTTAGAAGAGTTAGTAATGGTGACATTTACCACGGATGCCGTGAGTACGTTAGGTTTTTCTATTGTGCGGAATATTCGTCCTGTTCCCTTTGATTATGACTATATTTATCAACCTGCCCAAGAGCGCATTTTTTAAGGAGATTTTTGGGCTCCGAATTCTTTTTACCGCAACCATTGAGGATCTAACCCCGGTGTGAGGCGTTCTGGGGGGATTAATTCGGCACTGTCGGGGTTTTCAATTAAATCCGGGAGAGTGAGTAACCACAAATTCCCCGAGGCAATGGCTCTATCCTGATTTCTCCGGTTTTGCTCTTGGGGATCCCGTTCTGAGGAAACTTGATCAAATAATAAATTGCGACCGTCGGGAGAAATACTAATCTTCACATTAGGGTCGTTAGCTAAGGCTACTAAGGGAATATCTGTCGCAGTCTCTAAATCA
Source organism: Spirulina subsalsa FACHB-351 (assembly GCF_026130165.1). GTDB lineage: Bacteria > Cyanobacteriota > Cyanobacteriia > Cyanobacteriales > Spirulinaceae > Spirulina_A > Spirulina_A subsalsa_A. Next base: position 21,487 of record NZ_JAIHOM010000048.1, read on the forward strand.
ATCAGGGTGAGAAAAATTTGCTCTTGGGTTTGGTTGGAGTCGAGGGGTTCGGTGCGAATACAATACAAAAGTTCTTGCTGACGGGGTTCAAAGACACAATCTAAAATCTGTCCTCGGGTGGAGAGAATTTCCTGTTGGGTTTGATTCCTCCCCAATAAGACCAGAGACTGGGTTAAATCGCGATTATCCCGCACCAACAACAAGCGGGGGTAACTTTCCTGAGAAAATCCCAAAACCCGGATATAGTCGGGGAAAAATCGCCAAGCTTCTCCGTCGGGTGTTAAGGAAATCAGGTTAACGCCTTGACGTTGTGCGATCGCCACCATACGACCATCAGGCGACACCCGAAAAGAACTCCCTTGCATTCCCAAAGGTCGGGGATTCTCCCCCGGCGGCACCACCCACACCCCCTGATCTGAGGGATTGCGGCGATTGACCCGCTCAATCACGATTGTCTCCCCTTGAGTCGCCATCTCAAAATTGAGATTTTGATAATCCGCCGCGTCTAAAATACGGGTCAAACGACCATAGGTGGCGGTGTTTGTCCCTCCCCCATGATGTAACCCCGTCGTCACCTTATAAACCTGTTGTGCAGCCACCCCTTGATCCGTTGCCCGATCATAGGCCGAAAAGGTGATGAACTCCCCGCTAGGGTGGGGGCGGAAGTTCGTCACAATCAGATCCGGCGGCGTGAGGATAAACTTGCGCGCTTGGGTCACATTGTAGAGAACTAAGCGCCCCCGTTCCTCCCCCTCCACCCCCAAATAAGCAAAGGCTAAATCCCGAGTTCTTACATTAGCGCTAAAGGAGCTTAACTCCTGAGCCGTCCGATTGGGGTCTAGGGGACGCTCCAAGGCCCCCTTAAGCTCAATTCTGTACTCTGTCCCGTAGAGGGGGAGATCGGTCAGGGTATAGGCGAATCTGCGCCCCTGATAGCTCATTTTCCCGGGTAACTCCGGGGTAATGGTCAGGTTTTCCCGAACCGTTTCCCAGTCCATCGGGCGATTAAAGGTCAAAGTAAAGGCCTCATCTTCTAAGCTCAGAGTGTGATTCTCCCAGCTAAACTCAACCACCCGAGGACTGTTCCGATTCCCCACAACCAAAATTATTCCCAACAGCACCATAAAAAAGCCAATCGCCCCCCAAGCGGCTCGGTCAAGGGGACTTAAAGAAAGTTGGGACAAAAAGCCAAGCTTAAAGTTCATAGCACTTCGACAGAAGCTCCCGTTAAAGTGTAGCTTAACGGGAGCTTCTTAAGTTCACCCTTAAGAGTTCCCGCTTCCCAGTCATAGCCCCCTTGTTAGCTTGGGGTGTTAGGAAATGCCTAGGGAGCAACCTTGACCCCTTTAACTGCCAACCGTTGCCGGACTCTGACTAGCTGCCGCCGCTTGTTGTTCGGCTCGTAAACGACTTTCTTCGGCCAAAAATTGATCTAGTTGGGATTCAATATTCCGTTTCACTTCCTCACGATACTCTAGGAAATGCTCAATTTGGGCGCAAACTCCTAAATAACTGGCTACCCCGCCCCGATTGTGAATGAACATCTGTACGAGATATACCCAGAACAGAAAACGAGTCTTGCGCACTACTCCCTGTCTCCAACAGAGAATCAACAGGGCATTTAAAGACCGTAAATCTACAGGTTTTTTCGCTTTGGGTTTCCCTTTCATCTTGCGGCGACGTTCGGCATGACAGGGCGCGGTGCCTAAAATGCGATAGTGGCGATAGGTGCGATTTAAGAACTGAATGGGGTCATATAGTTCCATAAACCCATTCACGTACTCTCGGGCAATTTCTTCGAGGGGGCGAGTGGGAACGAAATTCATTAAGGTGGTTTGGTTAATATTGCCTACGGCACTTAACAAACGACCTTCCCGTTCTAAGCGATGCCAGAGTGCTGTATCGGGCAGGGCTTGTAACATACTATAAATGGCTGTGGGAATGGTGGTTTTTTCCACGAAGTCTACAATGCGCTGACCTGCGCCGCTTTTCTCTCCGTCAAAGCCGATAATAAACCCGGCCATGACCCGTAAACCAGAACTAATAATCTTGTTTACAGACTCACTGAGGGGATCTCGGGTATTTTGGAATTTCTTGGTGACTTCTAAGCTGTTTTCGTCGGGGGTTTCAATGCCGAGGAATACGGCTCCAAAACCGGCCGCCGTCATCAGGTCCATCAGTTCTTGATCATTGGCTAAATCCACCGATGCCTCGGTAGCGAAGGAGAAGGGATAGCCTCGCTCTTCCATCCAAGGGCCTAATTCTCGGAGCAGGCGCTTCACGTTGCGTTTATTGCCAATGAAATTATCATCTACCATGAAAATTCCCCGTCGCCAGCCTAATTCGTAGAGGCGGTCGAGTTCGGCAATTAACTGTTCTGGTTCTTTGGTGCGGGGTTTGCGACCGTATAACACAATGATGTCGCAGAATTCACACTGGAAGGGACACCCACGGGAGAATTGGATGGCCATTTCTGAGTAGGCATCAAAATCTAAGAGGTCGAAACGGGGAATAGGGGTGAGGGTGACGGAGGGTTTTTCGGTGGCGCGGAATTTGCCGCTTTCTTCGCCCCGTTCAACGGCTTCGACAAATAAGGGTAAGGTAATTTCCCCTTCATCTAGCACTAAATAATCGGCTCCGACGGCTTCGATTTCGTGGGAGAGTGCGGTGGCATAGGGGCCGCCGACGGCTACTTTTTTCCCCCGTCGTTTGGCTTCTTGGACTTGTACGAGGAGATCATCTTTCTGGACAATCATCCCGGATAACAGGACTAATTCTGCCCAATCCCAATCGGCTTCGCTGATTTGTCCTACGTTGCGATCGCGCAAACGAAATTCCCAAGTTTGAGGTAAAATCGCGGCCACCGTCGCCAGTCCAAGGGGTGGCAGCATGGCCTTCCGACCCACTAATTCTAGGGTTTTCTCAAAAGACCAGAAACTTTTGGGGAACAGAGGATAAATCAGTAAAACGCGCATAGAACTTCCTTGCCTCACACAGTTATGGGTGATCTTAACGTATTCTTGCCTTTCTGTTGATATCTATGCCAATAGACAGATAACGGCAACTCGTCTGATGAAGAATCCCTGTCTAGGCAAGAGGGGGGAACGTCAACCGATTACCATTAAAATACATACAATTAAAATACAGTTGTGTGAGGGTAGGGACAATCATGGGAAACCGCTTGCCATATTTGGCTTTAGTAGCCGCAGGAGTCATCTTAGGAGTCCATGGGGGGGAGGCTGTTTGGGCAAAGCCTAACCTCCCTCTGGTGCGCCAGAAACAGGTGATTGATGGTCTTTATACGGAGGATTTAGACGCGGCGATTCATTTCCAGCAGGGGGTGTTACGGTACCAAAGGGGGGAGTTTGCCCGGGCTGAAACGGAATTTCGGGAGGCCTTGCGTTTTGATCCCTTGATGGCGATCGCCTACTATATGCTAGGCAACGTCCTAATCCAGCAGGAGAGCGTCGATGAGGCGATTGGACAATTCCAACGGGCGATTAGTTTGGACCCTTCCCTCAATGATGCCTATTACAATTTGGGGGTAGCTCTTTTTCGTCGAGGCGCACTCCCAGAGGCTTTACAGGTCTTTGAACGGTCGGTCCAACTCAATCCTAAGTTTAGCCCGGCTGTCTATAATTTAGCCCTCACCTTGGACGCGCTAGGGCGTTATCAGGAAGCTAGCCAGGCTTATCGTCAGGTGATTTTACTCGATCCCCGCAATGCTGAGGCGCACTACAATCTGGCCTTGATTTTGGCGCGGGATGGGTCTACGGGGGAAGCTATTTCTTTATATAATCGGGCGATTGAAATTAACCCCAGATTCATTGATGCTCATTATCAAGTGGGGTTACTTTATGCCCGTCAAGGTCAGTTAGAATTAGCCCGAGATGCCCTACAACAAGCGGTGAACCTTGCCCCGGATAATGCTTTAGCCCAGTATCATTTAGGCTTAGTGTTCGCTCGTTTGGAACAGCCTGCGGCGGCGGTGGGGCGTTTGCGGGATGCCATTGCTTTAGATCCCAATAATGCGATCGCCTACCAACAACTGGGGGCGGCTTTAATTGACAGTGGCAATCCCCGGGAAGCCATTACCATCTTGCAACAGGCTATTCGTCTTAATCCCGATGAGGTGAGCAATTATTACAATTTAGGGATAGCCTACCAAGACACCAATCAATGCGAGCAGGCGATTGAAGCTTATCAGGACACTCTGCGACGAGATCCCATTTTTGCTGATGCCTTCTTTAACCTAGGGGTGTGCTATGGGGAGTTGGAATTGTATGATGAGGCGATCGCCACTTTAGAACAAGCGAAAACCCTCTTTCGCGCTCGGAATCAACTCGATAAAGTTGAAGAAGTAGACGAACATCTACAAAATAGGATCCTCCCCGCCCTCCAGCGTTTACAACCCCCTCCACCTCAACCTCAACCGCAACCAGCGGAACCCTCACCGGAAGAATCCCTTCCCCCCTCACCCCCGGAATCTTCCCCCGAGGAAGCTGACGAGGAACCCCCTGTAGAACCTGTCAGGCAACAACCGATTATCCCCTTCTTTGAACAAACTTGAATTAAAGGCAGTGAGATTGTTATGGCAAAAAGTAAAGCGGTGGCGCATTTTGTGGCAGTGAGTGATACATCTAAACCTCTGGCGGAGCAGGAGGGAATTTTAGTCACTATTGATGGGAGAGGGGGGGATACGGAAAAAAATAGGGCGAAGGCGTTGGAGGTGGTGACGCAAATGTGGGAGGCGGGGGAAATTGAGGATGAAAAGTTCCCCAATGGCATTTCTGAGGAAAATATTGTTTATGTTCCTCCCCAGAGTCCTCAATTGCAAACGCTGGAAGATTTGAAGCAGGAAGAGTTACCGCCCATTGTTCAGGGTGCGCAGGAAATTATTGAGTTGACGCGGTTACAGGTGGAGGTGCAGGAGGCGGCGGAGGATGTAGCGCCTTATACGCCGATTATTGAGGCCGTTTTAGAGCGCACTAGGCCCTTAACGGCGGAGGAGAAGGAGATGGCGAAGGAACGGAAGTATGGTAAGGCAATTGAACGGGTAGGGTATGCGATCGCACAACAAGAGGAATGTCGAGAACGTTCTACGGGCAACGGGAAGTTAATTCTCAATGCGATCGCCTGGCAACTCCAACAAACGTTCCCAGATGCTAAGAAATAACCTCAATTGAGATGGTTAATGGTACAACCAATCTCCCTTGACATAAACTGTATTTAGTGGCACGAGCTTACAAATTATTTAAAAATCCACCATAACTAGGGAGAAGGTGTACACTTGGGAGAGTCAATACAAAGAGTTGGTCGATTGACTTTAAGCAGTTCAATTGTTCGCGAAATAGCTAAACTCTTTGTAGGAATACTTACCCTTCAGCAGTTGAAAATGCAATTAGAACAAAATTTATCCGGCGCGATTTCTCAACGGAAGACTTACGCCAACGTAACCTCCCCAGAAATCGAGGCACGATTCCTGGACGGAAAGCTTACGCCAACGCCTGTTCCCCTGGGGTTGCACCCTCCCAATATCCATGTGATCAAGCGAGATGGCTCCAGAGCGGCGCTGAATGTGGTCAAAATCCGCAAGGTCGTAGAATGGGCTTGTGAGGGGTTAGAGGTGAATCCCATCACCTTGGAAGCAGGCATGAAAACCCGGTTACGCAATGGTGTGACCACTCGTGAAATTCAAGACAATTTAATCAACTGTGCTTTAGAGTTATGTAGTCCCGAAAACCCCGACTGGCGGTATGTGGCCGGAAGACTCCACATCTGGAGTTTGTGGAAAGATATTCTGGCCAGTCGAGGGTATCAATACGGGGATTACCCCCGCACAGTGCAGACCAAAGTTTGTGAGAATTACTATGACCATCGGATTTTAACCTACAGTACCGAGGAATTAGCGGAAGCTGGGTCTTGGATTAACCCCGATTGGGACACCGATTATGATTATGCCGGGGCGGTACTCCTCACTAAACGCTACCTCCTCCCGGACGAATTGCCCCAAGAAGCCCTGTTAACCTGTGCTTTGTTATTGGCAGTCCCTGAAGCCCCCGATAAGCGGTTATTTTGGGCGAAACGGTTTTATGAGGCGATCGCGCAACGGAAAATTTCCCTCGCCACCCCCATCCTCGCCAACCTTCGCGTTCCCCACGGCTCCCTCAGTAGTTGCTTCATTGTCGCCATTGAAGACAACTTAGAATCTATTTTTGGCGAAATTACCAACACCGCCCGCATCTCCAAAAATGGCGGAGGTGTGGGGGTGAATGTGTCCCGAATCCGCGCCACAGGTAGCACCGTAATGGGCAAACCCAACGCCTCTGGGGGGGTTATTCCTTGGATTAAACTGCTCAATGATACGGCGATCGCAGTCAATCAGGGTAAACTCTGCCCCATCGCGGCGTAAGTCACGATGCAAACTCCTCTAATTGCTGGGAACTCTCTTGTTAGAGACAATCAGCAGCCAAGCCCCGCCACAAGGGGAAGGTTCAACGACCAGAGCGTGGTTGCTCGTAGCCCCAAGCGGGGCGAAATGGGGAGCTTCCCTAGGGGAAGGTGATATGGTCTGATCTACCGGGCGACTGGTAGCAGTGGTAAAACCACGGGGTAGGAGTCGCGAACTTACCTGAACACAATGGGGCGACGTGCTGGCGCGGTGACAGTCTCTCTAGATATCTGGCATCTAGATGTTACCGAATTCCTCGAAATGCAAACCGAGAATGGTGATCAACGACGCAAAGCCTATGACATTTTCCCGCAATTAGTTATCTCAGACGAGTTTATGCGCCGGGTAGTTCATTGTGAGGATTGGGTTCTCGTAGACCCCTACGAAGTGCGAACCAAACTCGGAATTGAACTCGCTCCCTTGTGGGGAGAAGGGTTTGAACTAGCCTATCGCCAAGTTGAAAACTCCCTCGACAAAGAAATCACCCTGTACAAGCGGGTCAATGCGCGGGAACTATTTAAAACCATTATGCGATCGCAAGTGGAAACCGGAATGCCCTATCTTGCCTTCAAAGACACCATCAACCGGGCTAACCCCAACAAACACGAAGGCTACATTCCGGGGGTTAACTTGTGTGTCGAGAGCTTTTCCAACGTCGTTCCCGGACAACTCGCCCACACCTGTAACCTCAACTCCCTTAACCTAGCCAACCTAGAACTTGACGAACTCCCCCTAATTTGTGAAACCGCCGTTCGTCTCCTTGACAACACCATAGAAATCACCCACACCCCCTTTGAAGCCAGTGCCGCCCATAACCACCGTTACCGTACCATTGGCGTAGGAGCAATGGGACTCGCCGACTGGATAGCCAAGCGTCACCTCTCCTATAGCAACTTAAACGAAATTAACCACCTGTTCGAGGAAATTGGGTATCACTGTACCCATGCCTCCATGAAACTCGCTCAAGAGCGTGGGGCTTATACCGCCTTCCCCGGCAGCGATTGGAGTCAAGGTAAACTCATCGGCTCAAAACCCGTCGAGTGGTTCAAAGAAAACGCTGTGCAGCCCCAACGCTGGGAGCAGTTAGCCCAAGATATCCAAACCTATGGGATTCGTAACAGTCATATTACCGCGATCGCACCCAACACCTCCTCCTCCCTCGTCCAAGGCTGCACCGCCAGCGTCCTCCCCACCTACAGCCGATTCTTTTACGACAAATGGGCAAAAGGCACAGTACCCATCGCCCCGCCCTTCATCCGGGATTGTTTCTGGTACTACCCCGAAAACAAAAACCTCGACCAACGCACCGTCATCCGCGCCGTAGCCGCCATGCAAAACTGGATAGACACCGGAATCAGCATGGAACTACTATTTAACCTCAACCAAGGAGTATATTTCCCCGAAGACCCTGAACGGTGCATCCAAGCCAAAGACATCTTTGAAGCCCTCATCTTAGCGTGGGAGCAAGGGTGTAAAGCCGTGTACTACATCCGCACCATTCAGAAAGATGGCTATAAAGAAAATGGCGAAGCTTGCAGCAGTTGTGCCAATTAAATTAAACAAATCTATAGTTTTGTAGAGTCTCCACAAAACTAAATTAGAATGCTAAATTCACTTGGGGGGTAAGGAAACTTACCCCCCAAAAATGTTTTAGTTGATCCTCAACTTACAGCGTAAAACTCAATCCCTTTTCACCCTTGCTGTTTTTCCAGTTTTTTCTATACAATGCCCTAATAACTGATAACAGCAAAATCTCCCATGACTTATACACCCGAAAAACAGCAAAAAATGCCCGTCAACCCCATCTTTAATCCGAGAGGCGACGACACCATTGAAAATCGTACCATGTGGTTTGGCAACACAACCAACCTCATGCAGCTTAACGATGTCCGTTATTCTTGGGCTGTGGGATTATACAAACAAATGAGAGAGAACTTCTGGATCCCAGAAAAGCTCGATATTACCCAAGATGTGACCGACTACTGGAACTTAACCCCAGAAGAACGCTATGCCTTTGATGGAATTCTTTCCTATTTAACCTTTTTAGATTCCATCCAAACCTACAACATTCCTTACCTAAAAAACCCCATTACTGCCCCTGAAGTAACCCTTTGTATGACCGAGCAAGCCTCCCAAGAAGGCTTACATAATCAGAGTTATCAATGGATGATTGAAACCATTATTCCCGCCGAGAAACGGAGTAGTGTTTACGACTTTTGGAGAACCGATAAAATCCTCTTAGAGCGTTGTGAATTTATTGCGTCCCTCTATCAAAAATATGTCGATAACCCAACCCATGAAAATTATTTCATCGCCCTTGTCGCTGACTACTTACTGGAAGGATTGTATTTCTATAACGGATTTATTTTTTTCTACAATTTAGCCTCTCGAATGTTGATGCCCGGTAGCGCGGACATCTTCAAAATGATTAACCGCGATGAGTTGAGCCATGTTCGCTTATTCCAGAGACTTGTTCCCGAAGCCATGAGTACCTTTACTCATTCCGTTGAACAGATTTATGAAATGTTCGACAATGCCGTTCGCTATGAGTGCAAGTGGACTAACCACATCGTCGGTAATCAAATTTTGGGTATCACCGAAGCCAGCACCGAACAATACACTAAATATTTAGCTAATATTCGGCTGCGTGCCATTGGCCTCGAACCCCTTTACAAAGAGGACAAATTCACAAAGAGTCCCTACACCCACCTAGAGAAATTCGCCGACACCAAAGCCGACGGCAACACCAAAGCCAATTTCTTTGAATCGGGAGTCACCAGTTACGTTATGTCTTCCGGTTTAGGCGGTTGGGACGAAATCTAAAAGAGGTTTCCCTAATTTGTCGTTGCCGTTTGTAGTTGCGCTTCAGCGCGGTAGATTAGGGGCTAAAGCCCAACAACGAGCCAACTTAGGTTTGTAGTTGCGCTTCAGCGCCGTAGATTAGGGGCTAAAGCCCAACAACGAGCCAACTTAGGTTTGTAGTTGCGCTTCAGCGCCGTAGATTAGGGGCTAAAGCCCAACAACGAGCCAACTTAGGTTTGTAATTGCGCTTCAGCGCCGTAGATTGGTGACTAAAGCCCAACAACGAGCCAACTTAGGTTTGTAATTGCGCTTCAGCGCCGTAGATTAGGGGCTAAAGCGCAACAACGAGCCAACTTAGGTTTGTAGTTGCGCTTCAGCGCCGTAGATTAGGGGCTAAAGCGCAACAACGAGCCAACTTAGGTTTGTAGTTGCGCTTCAGCGCCGTAGATTGGTGACTAAAGCGCAACAACGAGCCAACTTAAGTTTGTAGTTGCGCTTCAGCGCCGTAGATTGGTGACTAAAGCGCAACAACGAGCCAACTTAAGTTTGTAATTGCGCTTCAGCGCCGTAGATTGGTGACTAAAGCCCAACAACGAGGCAATAACGAACTAGGACAAACTCACAACCCAAACCAACCTAGAAGAGCGGGGCTTGCATCCCATTATTTTTGGTCGATCCTTCCCCTATAATGAACAAAGTGTTCAGACACTGAGCCAATAGTTTCAGCAATCAGCAACGGGGAAATCAGTAGTGTTTCACTTAAGCGGTTACGAATATTTTCTAGGATTTTTGCTCATAGCCAGTTCCGTCCCCATCTTGGCGCTGACAGCATCCAAGCTGCTCCGCCCCCCAACCGGAGGGCCGGAACGACGCACTACCTATGAATCGGGGATGGAACCCTTGGGTGGGGCGTGGATTCAATTTAATATCCGGTACTATATGTTCGCCCTCGTCTTCGTCGTCTTCGACGTGGAAACGGTCTTTCTCTACCCCTGGGCGGTTGCTTTTAATCAATTGGGGCTACTAGCCTTTGTGGAGGCCTTAATTTTTATTGGAATTTTAGTAGTAGCTCTGGTCTACGCATGGCGAAAAGGAGCGCTTGAATGGTCATGAAATCTGATACCCCAACCGATGCGGCTCTGTTGGAGCAGCAACAAAAAGAAAAAATTCTTAATCCGATTGCCCGGACAACGGTTACTCAAGATTTATCCGAGAATGTCATCCTAACGACAGTGGATGATCTCTACAACTGGGCAAGATTATCCAGCCTCTGGCCGATGTTATACGGAACCGCCTGCTGCTTCATCGAATTTGCGGCAATGATTGGTTCTCGTTTCGACTTTGACCGTTTTGGCCTAGTTCCTCGTTCCAGCCCGAGACAAGCGGATTTAATCATCACAGCCGGAACAATTACCATGAAAATGGCTCCGGCTTTGGTGCGACTTTATGAAGAAATGCCCGACCCCAAATATGTGATTGCTATGGGCGCTTGTACTATTACCGGGGGAATGTTCAGTATGGACTCTCCCAGTGCGGTGCGAGGGGTGGATAAGTTAATCCCGGTGGATTTATATATTCCCGGTTGTCCTCCCCGTCCTGAAGCCATTATGGACGCGATTGTGAAATTGCGTAAAAAGGTGGCTAATGAGTCCATTCAGGAACGGGCGAGAGTCCAATCTCAAACGAATCGCTACTACAGTACAACCCATAATATGGTGGCGGTTGAACCTATTTTAACTGGAAAATATCTCCAATCTGGCACTCGTCAAGCTCCCCCGAAGGTATTAACGGAAGGGTACGGAATGCCTGTCGCTCCGGGTTTTGCAGAATCTAAAGAGGAAGTCAATCGTGGCTGAAGAAGAAAATCAAGTGGAAACAGGTGCCATTGTAGAAGCCGGTCCGGTTTCTCTGTGGTTAACTGAAAATGGTTTTGACCATGAAGCGCTGGAAAAAGATCATTTAGGGGTGGAATTGATTAAGGTGGAGGCGGAGTTCCTCATCCCGATTGCCACGGCTTTATATGCCTATGGCTTTAATTACTTACAATGTCAAGGGGGCTATGATGTCGGCCCCGGTAAGGAGTTGGTTAGTTTCTACCACCTCATTAAGGTGGGGGATAATGTGACGCAACCGGAGGAGGTGCGCGTTAAGGTGTACTTACCTCGGGATAATCCTAAAGTGCCTTCGGTTTATTGGATTTGGAAGGCGGCGGATTGGCAAGAGCGGGAAACCTATGATATGTATGGCATTGTCTTTGAAGGACATCCCAATCTGAAACGGATCTTAATGCCGGAGGATTGGATTGGTTGGCCGTTGCGGAAGGATTATATTTCGCCGGACTTTTATGAGTTACAAGATGCTTATTAGTTCGGGACTTTTGGTGTCCTCCTTTTAGCTAGAAACTGAGAAGCCCCACACCAACCTAGTGGTATAGTGTGGGGCTTCTCTGGTAAAAAGTAGACCCTAACTAATGATTGACACTGGGCAATCCGGCGAGAGCCATGGCGACTTCTTCGGGGCTGTATTCGCTAGTTTGGAGTTTTCCGGCTTGATAGTCGATGTAGGCTTGCATATCAAAGTGACCATGACCACAGAGGTTGAAGAGGATGGTTTTGGAGACTCCTTCTGCTTTGCAACGGAGGGCTTGGGCGATCGCACCTTGAACAGCATGGTTGGCTTCCGGGGCGGGTAGGATGCCTTCGGCTTTGGCGAAGGTGAGTCCGGCAGCAAAACAGTCGAGTTGGTCGTAGGCCAGGGGTTTTACATAGTCAAGATTGACAAGATGACTGACGAGGGGACCCATACCGTGATAACGGAGACCGCCTGCATGAATGCCGGGGGGGACAAAACTATGTCCGAGGGTGTGCATTTTGATCAGGGGGGTCATTTGGGCGGTGTCGCCGAAGTCGTAGGCGTATTTACCTTGGGTGAGAGTGGGGCAGGATACGGGTTCAACGGCGATAAATTCAATGGTTTTGTCGCCGGAAAAGGTGTGCTGCATGAAGGGGAAGGCGATGCCTGCAAAGTTACTCCCACCTCCGGTACAGCCTACGATGATGTCGGGGTAGTCTTGGGCGAGGTCAAATTGTGCGATCGCCTCTAACCCGATCACCGTTTGATGAAGCAAGACATGATTCAACACACTGCCGAGGGTGTATTTGGTATCTTCCGCTTGAGCCGCCACTTCCACGGCTTCACTAATGGCAATCCCCAAACTCCCGCTACTGTCCGGGGATTGGGCTAAAATTTGCCGTCCGGCGGCGGTTTCGGTGCTAGGGGAGGCTACGACGCGGGCGTTGTAGGCTTCCATTAAGGCGCGACGGTAAGGCTTTTGTTGGTAACTCACCTTCACCATATAGACCAAGATTTCTAAGTTAAACATCACCCCAGCAATAGCTAAAGATGATCCCCATTGACCCGCCCCGGTTTCGGTGGTTAAGCGTTTAACCCCTTGTTGGGCGTTGTAATAGGCTTGAGGGAAGGCGGTGTTAGGTTTATGGCTCCCAGCCGGGGAGAGTCCCTCGTATTTGTAGTAAATCTTAGCCGGGGTATCAAGGGCTTTTTCTAACCGTCGCGCCCGGTAGAGGGGGGTGGGTCGCCACTGACGGTAAATGTCCCGCACCGGATCAGGAATGGGAATCCAGCGCTCGGTACTAAATTCCTGCTCTAGGAGTGCGTCGGCAAAGAGAGGGCGCATATCCTCGAAGGTGACAGGCTGCTGAGTACCGGGGTGTAAGACGGCGGGTAAAGGCTGAGGAAGGTCGGCCTGAATGTTATACCAAGCGGTGGGGAGTTGGTTCTCATTCAGGAGATATTTAACGCTGTCCATAAAATGATCCTAGAGTTGGGGTGAACTATTGTCGCGCTTTGGCTTGTCGTTGTGCCACCTGACTATTTTGTTGATAGGTGGTGATTCGACTTTGCGCCATATTATAGCGGGGATCATCGGCCGGAACTGATTCCATTAATTTGGAGGCTCGTTCCCATTGTTCGGCTAAGACTAACCATTCGGCGGCGGTGCTAGCGGTTTGCCCCCGGGTGGAGACTTGTTCAGCTAAACGCACGGCCTCAGCAAAGGGATCTTCACTGGGACTGACGACGGGGGAACCGTTGACTGGGGGAACTAAGACGGTGGTGGGTTGGGGGGATGTCTCGGGATTAGGGGATTCGACGACGGGGGAATTGGGGGTGGAAGGGGAAGAAGGGGAAAGGCTTTGCTGGACAAAACGGAGGGGATTACTGATGGTGATTGGCGATCGCATAGCGTCTCGGAACGAGAATCGCATAGCGTCTCGGAACGAGAATCGCCCTTGATTGTAGACCAGTCCAGCCCCAAAACTGACCCCACACAGCACCATGACGCTCAACAAACTACGCCAATGTCCAAACCCTCGTTTCCCCGGTTTTTGGTCAGAGAAACTGGGGAACTCAATGCCTTTGGTTTCCGGGAGTGGCTTTTTCCCTTTGCCTGCTAACCGTTGAAAAATATTGGGTTTGCGCAACACAATGGTTTCAGACCATAACAATTGCTGCTCCGGATTACGGTGAACTTCCTGTAACCAGACTAACTGTTGTTCTTGAGCAATCCGACTACAAATACTGACCCGGCGCAACCGTTGGGGGTCAATTTCTTCGAGAATGTCCCGAACTCGCGGGACGACTTCCCCCTGTTCTAATTCTCCCTCTGTGGCCGCTTCACAGAGGATCTGTAAAATGCCATTTTCTAAGACGGCACGAGTCCGAACTCCTTGATCGGCCAGTTGCTCATTCAGGATTTGAATGATGGCGGCCATACTTCCTTGTCGTGCTTGCTTTGCGATCTCATTCATGGGCGCTCACTAACACTCCATCCACATTGATCCCCGACTTGTACTATCACTTTACCAAGAATTGTGAATAATCTTATCGTTTTATTTCAATTGATAGACACCCGACGGGCTTCCGAATCGACAGATGTTTCAATCTTCTCTATTCCCCTTGCCCGATCCCGATCCGCTTTACCGTCGTTTACAATGGGTGATGGACTGATAGGGAATACCCCGGAGGAGAGTAAAATAAATGCTTTTAAAGTCAACCACCCGCCACGTTCGCCTTTATACGGCTGAGATCCAAGGGAGTGAATTTGTGGAAAGTGACAAGGTGTTGACACTGGACGTAGACCCCGATAATGAGTTCAACTGGAGTGAGGATGCCCTTCAGGGAGTCTATCGCAAGTTTGACGAGTTGGTTGAGTCTTTTAGTGGTCAAGCCTTAACGGAATATAATTTGCGTCGGATTGGTTCAGATTTAGAGCATTTTATCCGAGGTCTTCTACAATCCGGTGTGATTAGTTATAACTTACAGGGTCGGGTGGTCAATTACAGCATGGGACTCCCTAGGGTGGAGAGTCCTGAGAGTGAGGGGAAATGGTAGCTTAATTAGGGCTTGTTGAATAACTCGGGGAGTCGGGTTGGATATGCTGCAGG
>NZ_JAIHOM010000272.1 GCF_026130165.1 Spirulina subsalsa FACHB-351
CTTTTTGAAATTGAACTTCGGTGAAGTAGAGGGGGGCTTGAGGGGTGATGGTTTGGGGGAAGAATACCCCGTCAATGCGAAAGGCGGTTTGTTTGATTTCGATGGACTCGAAACGGTAGGGATTATCAGGGGTGGGGGCTTGTCCTAGCAGGTCAAAGAGGGTGTTGGGTAGTTCTTTGAAGATGCGGTAAAAGATGGTGTCGGTTTTCATGAGGGGGAGTAAGGAGGGAAGGAACTCTGGTCTAGCTTAATTCTCTGAAGATTTGAGGATTTGTTGCACAACAGTGGGGTCTAATTCCAGAAGCTCGGCAATTTCATCAGGAGACATCCCCCGGTCAGCTAAACGGTGGATAAGTTGCTGTTTCATCTGCTCTCGACCCTGTTGTAAACCCTGCTCTCGACCCTGTTGTAAACCCTGCTCTCGACCCTGTTGTAAACCCTGCTCTCGACCCTGTTGTAAACCCTGCTCTCGTCCCTGTTGTAAACCTTCCTCTAGTCCCTCTTGCTTCATTTCTTGAGCAAAACGAGTCTTTTTCAAATTCTCCACACTAAACATTTCTC
>NZ_JAIHOM010000273.1 GCF_026130165.1 Spirulina subsalsa FACHB-351
CCCACCCCTACGAGGACGGCGTTTAGTAGGGGCAGAGTATGAGATTTTACCCCTAGAGGAGTTAGAAGGGGACATCTTAAGCATTCCCTCACAGGTGTTGGGTTTAGAGTTGCGGGTATTATCCGATGGTCGTTTGCGGTTTTTTGACTCAGTATCTGGGGAGTATTTGCGGAGTCCAGAGGAGTCGGAACAGGAACGGATACAAGAACGAATGCAGGCCGAACAGGAACGAATGAGGGCTGAACAAGAACGAATGAGGGCCCAACAGGAGCAGTTCCGCGCTGAACAAGAACGAATGCGGGCTGAACAAGCCGAACGGGAATTAGAACAACTCCGTAATCTCCTGCGAGAACGGGGAATTAACCCCGATGATTGGTCAACCTAATCCATTTAGTTTATTCCAGCTACATTAAAATAAATGTACTGTTGTTCCACTAGCTTATGAATCCTTCCTCCCTCCAAAGTCCCCTCATCTACCCCGAACCAGACGGAGCGCCCATGGCTGAAAGTGATCCCGCTCGTGATTATCTCATCTACGGCGTAGAAGCCCTCAAACACC
>NZ_JAIHOM010000049.1 GCF_026130165.1 Spirulina subsalsa FACHB-351
CCAACTCCCCCCCCAAGCCATCATGATCCCCACCGGAGGATCATCCGGAAAAACCCGTTTTGCGATTCATACTTGGAACACCTTAACCCACGCCGTAGAGGGTTTTTATCAATACTTTAATCAGCAACCTGTCTGTAGTTTATGCCTGCTTCCATTATATCATGTTAGTGGATTAATGCAAGGATTAAGAGCATTTTTAACTCAAGGAAAACTTGTTATTTATGATTATTCCGACCTTAAAAAAGCCCTAACCAACAATAACCATTCCTCACCCCTTTTAAGCCAAAACTGGCAAGACTTTTTTATTTCCCTTGTCCCCACCCAACTGCAATTTATCTTAGACAAAAATCCCCACTGGTTACAGCAATTTAAAACCGTATTAGTCGGAGGCGCACCCACCCCCAACGCCCTCCTAGAGCAAGCCTATAATCATAAAATCAACCTCGCCTTAACCTATGGCATGACCGAAACCGCCGCCCAAATTGCCACATTAAAACCCCATGACTTCCTAAACAAAATCTGGTGTAGTGGTCAAACCTTATCCCACGCCAAAATCACCTTAAAATCCCCCCAAAACCCTATCATTCAGATTGAAAGTTCCGCCCTTTATTGGGGATACTATCCCCAGGGAAAAGAACAAGTCAAACTCTTTGTCACCGATGACCTCGGCAACATTGACCCCGGGGGATATTTATCAATATTAGGGCGCAATAGTCAAAAGATTATTACCGGAGGCGAGAATGTTTTTCCCGCAGAAATTGAACAAGTTATTTTTCAAACCAACTGCGTAGAGGATGTGTGTGTTATTGGGCTACCCGATGCCAAATGGGGACAAATTGTTACCGCCATTTATGTCCCCAAATCAAGAGATATTACCCCAGAAATCATTCAGGCCAAAATTGACCCCTTATTAAGTCCCTTTAAACATCCCAAACGTTGGTTAGAGAGAGAAAATATCCCCCGCAATGCCCAAGGGAAAATCAACTATCCTAAACTCAAACAGTGGGCAACTCATATATTGACCCAGATTTGACCCCAGATATACAATCAAGCTTACCAGAGGCGATCGCAATTCAAGATCAACCCCGGCAAAACCCCCTCACCCGACAACTCTAGCGGCGAATTCACCACCTCCACCGATTGCTGAGGACGATAAATGTGGACTGTCCGAGAACTTAGGTCAATCAACCAACCCAGACGAGTGCCATTCTCTACATATTCTTGCATTTTCCCCTGTAACTGAGTCAACGCATCGCTGGGAGAGCGCAATTCCACAACAAAATCAGGACAAAGGGGCAAAAATCCCCGTTTTTCCTCAGTCGTCAACCCCTCCCAGCGTTCCTGGGGAATCCAAGCTGCATCAGGGGAACGGTTGGCCCCATTGGGGAGTTTGAAACCTGTTGAGGAGTCAAAGGCAATTCCCCGTTGCGTCTGACGATTCCACAATCCCAATTCTAAACAGAGTTCAAAATTACGACGTCCGGTTTCACCACCAGTAGGGGGCATAATCATCAGAGTTCCGTTAGCGTTGCGTTCAAATTGTAAGTCGCGGTTATCCTGACAAAGTTGGAAAAACTGCTCATCGTCAAGATGGAGTGCGTCCGTATTTAGAGTTAAGCTGTTCATTCAAGAAAATCTGATACGAGGTTTTTTAGGATATCTCAGCAGACAAAGTGGATACCATTATCCTGAACTAAAACAGTGGGCAACTGCCAACCGTTTACACTCACGTTTAACCTAAACCTTCTACGACAGGATGGAAGAAAAAGGCAAACCCTAACACTAAGTAAGTGGCTAACAATAACCCCCCTTCTAACCAATTGGATTGACCATCTGAACTAATGGAATTGGCAATTAAAACGGATACCGCCACAGCCACTAATTCAAAGGGATTAAAGTTTAAATCCATTGGTTGACCAATAATCCAGCCTGCAATAACTAAAACAGGGGCAACAAACAGGGCAATTTGTAAACTCGAACCCATTGCCACAGACACGGATAAATCCATTTTGTTTTTCATCGCCACTGTAACGGCTGTGGCGTGTTCTGCGGCGTTGCCAATAATGGGCAGTAAAATCACCCCGGTAAACAGGGCGCTGAGGCCTAAACTGCTGGTTGCTTCTTCAAGGGAGTCTACTAAAAACTCGGATTCTACGGCAACGAGTAGGGTGACAACTAATAAAATTCCCACCCATAAAAGGAGATTTGGTTTTTCCTGCTCGTCTTCCCCTTCTTGCTGTTCAGTTTCCAAATCTGCCACGCCAACATCATAGAGATAAGCATGGGTTTTCATGGAAAAAACCAAAGTCAAAACATAGACAATAATTAAAACAATGGCTACGGCAACGGAGAGGGTTTGTATGGTTGATTGTCCCACGCCTGAAGAAGTATATTCAACAGCCGTTGGGATTAATAAGGCAATCACGGCGAGGTTCATAGAAGAGGCATTTAAGCGGGCGGCTGTGGGTTGAAATTCCTGTTCTTTGTAACGGAAACCTCCTAATAACATGGCAAAACCCATGACTAATAATAGGTTACTAATCACTGATCCGGTAATGGTTGCTTTGACTACTTCTACTAGGCCACTTTTGAGGGCTACGAGGGCGATAATTAATTCAGTAGCATTGCCAAAAGTGGCGTTGAGGAGTCCCCCTAAATTGGGTCCGACAACTACGGCGATTTCTTCGGTGGCGGTTCCCATTAAGGCGGCAAGGGGAATAATACCGAGTCCGGCGGTGATAAATGTCACTTCAGCCCCCCATCCCAAGAAATGTGCGGCAAGGGAAATGGGGATAAAAATTAACAAACTGTAAAGAATTTTGTTCATATTTTGTTACGAGGGGGTGTAAAAGTCCTCTGATTAATCATACTCAGTTCTGGCACGGACTGACTAGGGTGATTTGGGGGCTTTTTTTATCTCGAAATATGAATAAGTTCTTAATTTTTTGAAGAAATGATGCGGATTCTGGAGAGTTTGCGCTTTATTGGAAAATGTAGGTTTTTGTTTTTACGTTCTCTGCACTGTCCATGTTTGTATTTAGAATTAGGTGATAATATGACTGCCGCTCAAATCGCTTCGGGACAATCTTCTGCTCTTTTGAATGTGAAGTATGACTTGGATACTTTACGGAAGACGACGGGGGTTTATATTACGGTACATGGGCATTTTTACCAGCCGCCTCGGGAAAATCCTTATTTAGATGCGATTGAACGCCAAGGGAGTGCTTATCCCTATCATGATTGGAATGAACGGATTAATTATGAGTGTTATCGTCCCAATGTGTTTGCTCGGATTGTGAGTGAACAGGGGGATGTGTTGGGGATTGTTAACAATTTTGAGTATTTGAGTTTTAATGTGGGGGCTACGTTGATGTCGTGGCTGGAACGCCATGATCCGGAGGTGTATGAGGGGATTGTGGAGGCGGATCGTAATAGTGGGGAACGGTTGGGGGGACATGGGAATGCGATCGCCCAAGTGTATAATCACATCATTATGCCTCTGGCCAACGAGCGGGATAAATACACCCAAATCCGTTGGGGAAAGGCGGATTTTCGTTCTCACTTTGGACGAGATCCCGAGGGGATGTGGTTAGCGGAAACGGCCGTAGATTACCCCACGTTAAAGGCCTTAATTGACGAGGGCATTCAGTTTATTATTCTCGCCCCCTCTCAAGCAGAAAGTTGTCGTCCCTTCCCCACAGAGGAAGAACCGAATCCCGAATGGTTGGAAGTGGGAGGGGGACAAATTGATCCCACTCGCCCCTATCGTTGTTTTATCGAAGATGGTCGCCACATTGACATCTTTTTCTACGATGGTCCGATTTCCAATGATATGGGGTTTGATGATGTTCTCTTGACTAGCGCCTATAATTTCTGTGGTCGTTTAGGCCAAGCGGTGCGGGGAGATCATCGGCCGACTCAGTTGATTTGTGTGGCCACCGACGGGGAAACCTTCGGCCACCACAAAGGGGGAACCGAGAAGTGTCTAGCCTATTGTTTCCAGACGGAATTTGCTCAACGGGGTTGGATTCCTACGAATTTCGCCCATTATCTCTCCCTACATCCCCCCACTTGGGAAGTAGAATTAAAACCTGTCACGGCTTGGAGTTGTAGTCATGGAGTAGATCGGTGGCAAGATGACTGTGGTTGTGGGGGTGGGGGCGAATGGCATCAAAAATGGCGGAAACCTCTGCGAGAGGCGCTGAATTGGTTGCGGGATGAGTTAACGGAGATTTATGAGGCCAAGGGGGCGGACTTTTTCCATGATCCTTGGTTGACACGAGATGATTATATTGAGGTGATTCGCGATCGCACCCCAGAGGCGATCATGAATTTCCTCTATCGTCACCAACACCACCCCCTCAGTGCCAATGAACAGGTGGATGCCTTGCGTCTATTGGAAATGGCGCGTCATAGTCTGTTGATGTTTACCAGTTGTGGCTGGTTTTTTGAAGAAATTTCCCGTCCTGAAGGGGTGCAAATTCTCCGCTATGCCGCCCGTGCTATAGAATTGGCGGGCGAGGTGGCTGGGGTGCAACTAGAACCGGAATTTCGCCAAAAGTTGACCAGCGCCCCCAGTAATGTGGAGAGTTTCCGTAATGGTCAGGTGATTTATGATCAACTGGTGGTTCCAGCCCGCATCCCCTTTGAACAGGTGGCCGCTCATTATGCTATTACTTCCCTATTTACCACCTATCAACCCCAAGACAAGGTTTATTGTTACCGGGCTACCCAACTGGACTATCAACGGCAACAGATGGGTGCTTTGACCTTGGCGGTGGGGTATTTAAACCTGAGTTCTAAGATTACTTGGGAAAGTAGTGAGTTTACGTTTGCGGTGTTGCATTTGGGAGGCTGGGACTTCCACTGCTGTATTCAACCGTTTACGGGACGTTTAGCCTACCACAAAATTAAAGATAAGTTATTTGAGGCCTTAACTCATGCCAGTGTAGCTAAAATGATGGTGGCCATGACGCAGGTTTTTGGCGATCAATCCTTTGATTTAGAAAATCTGTTCGCGGAGGAACGTCAGTGGATTATTCGCCAAATTACTGAACAAACTCGCACCAGTTTGGATCAGATTTATAGCCAGGTCTATCGGGATAATTACAGCATTTTGCGCGCTTTCCATCGGGAGGAGTTGCCTGTTCCCCAAGAATTACAAGTGGCGGCGGAAATTTCTCTGTCTCACCGCGCTAAGGGGGGAATTCAGCGTTTAACTCAGGTGGTGAGTGATCCCCCGTTGATTGATAATAGTTTGTCTGAGTTGGAGGCGATCGCAACGGAAGCGGAAAATATGCGCTGTGCCTTGAGTCTTCCCGAAGTTAACCCCACTTTAGAAGGGTTATGTTTAGACCTCTTAATCCGTTTACTGGCCGAGTGTCCCTCGGATACCTTAGTGGAAGAGTGCGATCGCCTAGAACGTCTCATCCATGTCACAGAACAAATGAAACTCGGGTTATCTTTTGATCGGGTGCAAGAACGCTATTTTAGCTATCTCCATCATCGCATTGTCCCCCAATGTGTGAACACCGACAGTAAATTAGATCAAGACAGTAAACCCCCCAATCCCGCTCAAGTTGCCGCTTTATTACGCTTAGGGAAATGTTTAGGTGTCGATGTAAAACCTTGGTTACAAGTTGGATGAAATTAATCATCAATTATCAATTTTGTGGTAATTTTCGGGAAAAGTCCTTTTGAAATTATCTATGCTGTTCGCTCTCCTGAACCGTCTGACTGAAACTTGGGAACAAACCCAAACCACGTTAAACAATCAAGCGGAAACCTTAAAGCAAACTCTCAGCCAACAAACTGAGGTAACGCTCAACACGCTAACTACGACGAAAACGAATCTGTTGGACAATGCCAGTCAAACCTTAACCCAAGTGGTAAACTCGACGGAACAGACGAAAAATGCGATCGCCCAAAGTTTCCAAGAAGCCAGTCAACTACAAACCGCACTCACTAATGCCTTAGAAACGATTTTCGCGAACCAATTTAGAACCCTCCTACGGACTCACCCGAAACTCCTCTGGTTTAGTCACCATCCCCTACTGACGCTTTTGTTGTTGGTGATTGTACTCGCGTTGGCGGGGGGATTATTTCAAGCGATTAGTAGTGTGGTGAAAACCTTCTGCTTAAAACTCTTTGCCCTCCCGGGGGTGTTAGTGGGGGGTTTGTTACAACTCCTATGGAAAGGTTCTCGGGGCAATAATAGCACTCATGAATTAGAAGCTCTGATTTTTGATCGTCCCCGTCAACCGGAAAAGTTAGAGCAACTGCTCAGTCGTTTGGCACAATTGCGACAAGAAGAGAATCAACTGTTGCAGGAAATTCAGCAAGTGTTAATGAACTCTGATTCTAAGCAGATGATCTCTAGAGGGAAAAGTTAAGGATTATCCCCCCTAGCCCCCCTTTGGAAGGGGGGGAAAGCTTAAAGCTTAAGTCCCCTTTGGGAAGGGGGGGAAAGCTTAAAGCTTAAGTCCCCTTTGGGAAGGAGGGGAAAGCTTAAAGCTTAAGTCCCCCTTGGGAAGGAGGGGAAAGCTTAAAGCTTAAGTCCCCTTTGGGAAGGGGGGGAAAGCTTAAAGCTTAAGTCCCCCTTGGGAAGGAGGGGAAAGCTTAAAGCTTAAGTCCCCCTTGGGAAGGAGGGGAAAGCTTAAAGCTTAAGTCCCCCTTGGGAAGGAGGGGAAAGCTTAAAGCTTAATATCGTAGCCGAAGAGATTGGGATCAACTTCTGTGAAAGCAATATCTCCTAGGCCGTATTCAGCCCAACGACGCTCGACTTGGGCGGCCATTGTGGGATCAGATTCTAAAACTTCGCCCCATTCGTGGGAAGTTTCGGGGGGGATTTTAGTGGTGGCATCAATGCCCATGCGTCCTCCTAAACCGATTTTCTCGCTGGCAAAGTCGAGGGTATCAAAGGGCGTTTCGGGGAGGATAAACACATCTCGGGAGGGATCGACTTTAGAACTAATGGCCCAAACGACTTGACGGGGATCTCGGATGTTGATGTCTTGATCTACGACAATCACAAATTTGGTGTAGGTGAATTGGGGTAAGGCACTCCAGAAGGCAAGGGCGGCGCGTTTGGCTTGTCCGGGATAGGCTTTATCGATGGAGATGATGGCCGCTTTATAACTTAGGGCTTCCATCGGGAGGAAAAAATCGGTAATTTCTGGGACTTGTTGCCGGAGGATGGGGGTATAAATGCGGTTGAGTGCGATCGCCATCATTGCCTCTTCTTTCGGAGGACGACCGCTAAAGGTAGTTAAATAAATGGGATCTTGGCGATGGGTGAGGGTATGAAAACGAATCAAGGGGGAATCTTCCACCCCCCCGTAGTACCCCATATGATCCCCAAAAGGGCCATCGGGCAACATTTCACCGGGGGTAATGGTGCCTTCTAGGACAAATTCCGAGTCGGCCGGAACTTCGAGATCCACGGTTTTACATTTCGCCAATTGCACCCCAGAGCCACCATACAGCCCGGCAAAGAGCCATTCTGATAAATCTACCGGAATGGGGGTCGCGGCCGCCATAATGATTAAAGGATCCACACCGAGGGCGATCGCAATTTCTAACGGTTTCCCCGCTTGAGCCGCCTTGCGCAGGTGTCTCGCCCCCCCGCGCACGGACAACCAATGAACCGTCATGGTATTTTTAGACTGCAATTGCAACCGATACACCCCCACATTAGGGGTTCCGGTTTCCACATCCTTAGTAATCACTAATCCCAAGGTGATAATTTTCCCCGCATCCCCCGGATAAGGACGAATCAAAGGCAATTGCCTTAAATCGAGATCCTCCCCTTCCACCACCACCTGGTGGCAAGGAGGGAAAAAACTACGCCCCGGTTTAGCCTTGACCACATCAAACAAAATTTTGCCAAAATCCACCGCTTGAGCGAGTTTTTTCGGAGGTTTCGGTTGTTGTAGCATCCCCAACTTTTTCCCCAACTCCTCCAACTCCTCGGGTTTTTCCATCTTCATCGCCCAACAAATGCGTTCAACGGTTCCCATTAAGTTCACAGCCACGGGAAAGTTAGACCCCTTGACCTTCTCAAACAGGAGTCCGGGTCCCCCAATTTGTAACATCCGATTCGCAATTTCAGCAATTTCTAAATCCGGATCAACTTCTGTTTTGATGCGATGTAGTTGTCCCCGGTCTTCTAGGAGTTGGATAAACCCCCTTAAATCTCTAGCCATAGTTTCTTAAATTACCTTTTTTCTCCATCATAGGCGTTTGTGGGGCTACACTTATCGCGGAACAGGGGGAATCTCCACGCCAATCAAAGATTATGCGTGGAGAGGATGTCAAAAATTACTGATAATTCGTTGCAGAATTTGCACCCCCGTGAAAGCCTGCCAACTGAATAGACCTAACAACGCTACATTGAGGGAAATATGGGTATAACGGGCGATATCATTACCCTTCTGCATAAACGGCACAAGGGAGGCCGATACAGCAATCATGCCCGTCATCCCTAATCCCGCGAGGAGGTGGGGGCCGACAAATAACTTGCCGTTGTTAATATAGGTGACAGCCATCCCGCCAATAGTGCCTAAAACCATGAAGGCTAAGATGACAGACCCCACAATATGATGTTTACTATTGAAATTCTTTTTCACTAATTCTTTACGCTCTTCCTTGTCAGCACTACGAGTGCGACGAATCTGTACCCCTAAATACAGAGCGTAAACGGTGAGGGCCAGTAGAATCCACATCAAAGCAGGATGGAAAAATTGCGAGTAGATTTTAAGCGGTTCTGGAATATCCATGATCATTACGGGTCTATTTGATAAGCATGACTAATGTTATTAAACTTAACATAATGTTTACATTTTGGAATCAATCGGCCATTCTCTTCTGTGTGAAACCGGGAAAATAGGGCAAAATACAGCTTATTGGGGCAATTAATGGTGGAAATCGCATGACCAACGATCCGAAAAATCTAGATGTTCTTTTACTGCAAGCCGTTCAGCAGGGGAACTCCGAGCAAATTCGAGCGGCACTGACCTTAGGGGCGAATTTGGAAGTGTGGGATGAGCGCGATCGCACTACCCCGCTCATGATTGCGGCCTATCAAGGTCAAGAGGCGATCGCACAACAGCTAATTGAGGCAGGCGCACCCCTAAACACCGTCAATCCCGATGGAGAAAGCGCCCTCACCCTCGCCGCCGAACAGGGCCATTTCAACCTCGTTAAAACCCTGATCGCCCAAGGTGTAGACCCCATTCACTGGCCCATAGCACTCCAAGCCGCCGCCAGTGGGGGACATATCGACCTAGTGGAATACCTCCTCAGCCTAGGCGTAAATGTCAACGCCACCGACGAAGACGGAGAAACCGCCCTGCACTATGCCACCATGGAAGGTCATCAAGTCATAGTAGAACGACTCCTCAGC
This sequence comes from Spirulina subsalsa FACHB-351, assembly GCF_026130165.1. GTDB lineage: Bacteria > Cyanobacteriota > Cyanobacteriia > Cyanobacteriales > Spirulinaceae > Spirulina_A > Spirulina_A subsalsa_A. The sequence goes on from NZ_JAIHOM010000049.1 coordinate 9,404, forward strand.
CAAGGAGCCGCCGTCAACGTCATCAACCAATTTGGCGATACCCCCCTGATTCTCGCCGTCCTCCAAGGTCATCACGGCATTGTTGATCTACTGCTCAAACAGGGGGCCGACTTTAACCTAGTCAGTTCCGGGGAAACCGCCCTCACCCTCGCCGTAGACTCCCAAAATACCCAACTGGTGCAGCGTTTACTCCAAGCCGGAGCCTCCCCCAATACCAGCCTTCCCAATGGTCGCACTGTCCTCATGACCGCCGCCGAACAAGGAGATATTGAAACCCTAAAAATCCTCATCCAAGCCGGAGCCGACCTCAACTTACAAGACAACACCGGAGCCACCGCCCTGATGTGGTCTACCCATCGTGGCCATACCGAAGCCGTGCGCCTATTGTTAGAAACCCAGCAAGTGAATGTCAAGCTTAAAAACAAGGGCGGCTACACTGTTTTAGGCATTGCCCAATTTGATCATTCCCCTGAGATGATTGAACTGCTCCAAGAATTCGGAGTTACAGAGTGACATCTTCCCCAGCCTCAAGGCGTGGGGCAATCTTGACAAGTTAAGACCCAAAGTTAGAAGTCAAGAGCATTCCTTTGGAACGCTACGCGAACGGGAGTCAGGAGTCGGGTGTCGGGAATCGGGAATCGGGAGTCGGTGGTCACTGAGCTTAGTCGAAGTGGAATCGGGTGTCGGAAATAATTGTCAATTGTCAATTGTCAATTCCCCACTCCCCTGCTCCCCAAGCTCTAGCTAGGGCTTGCTGATACGCTGGAGATAAAAATGGACTAAACCATCCTCGGGATTAATCTCTGCAATCTCGCGTAATAACGATTCCGCTTGGGCTAAATGCCCTTGATAGTACAAAACAACAGCCTGTTCAACCTGAGTTTTAGTTTGCCTTTTCAGGTTACGCTGGGGGGGATTATCGCCATTAAAGACCTCAAACACGGCCACAGGGGCGTTTTTCCCTTTCACCCGCACCCGATCTACAAAACGATAATCATATTGACCAATATCTGTTAATTGACTAAAGACAGTGCCACTAATCAAAATATTGGCGCGATAGAGTTTGGTTAATCCCTCTAAACGGGAGGCTAAATTAACGGCATCGGCGATTACCGTGCTTTCCATGCGTTGCTTTTCCCCGATGGTACCTAACATCAATGTCCCGGTATGGATACCGATACCGATGGTAATGGGGGGATGTCCGCGATCGCACTGTTCCTGATTAAATACCTTCACTCGTCCTTGTAAGGCGATCGCACCCTGCACCGCATCATCCACCGACTGCGTAAACAGTGCCATAATGGCATCCCCAATATACTTATCAATAAACCCATTATTATCCCGAATAGCCGGACTTACTAAACTCAAATAACGGTTAATAAAGTTAAAATTCTCCTCGGGAGACATCCCCTCAGAAAGAGTTGTAAATGAACGAATATCCGTAAATAAAATACTCATTTCCTTTTGAATATGATCGCCTAATTTCACATCCAAAATACTTTCATAACCCAAAAAATGTAAGAAGTCATGGGGAACAAAACGACCATAAGCTGCTGTAATTTTAGCTAAATTAATATGAGTTTTAATTCGGGCAAGTAGTTCGTTTTTAGAAAAAGGTTTAGTTAAATAATCATTAGCTCCCGCGCCAAATCCTTCCACCAAATCAGTCACCTGATTTTTAGCGGTTAGCATCACAATGGGTAACTCACTTGGTAAAAACTTCTCCCGTATTTTTTGACTAACCTCATAGCCCGTCATGCGCGGCATCATCACATCCAATAACATTAAATCCGGCACAAAACCATTTTCAATAATTTGTAAAGCTTCTAAACCATCCGTTGCTTGGGTAATTGAATAATTTTGTAGAGATAGATTATTTCTTAAAACCTGTAAATTAACCGGCTCATCATCAACAATTAAAATTTTGAGTTCTTCCTCCCTTTCCTCCATTTCAGTTGCTGTGATGGACTGAATTTCAGACACCAACAAAGATAAGTCTGATGCCGTGACTTCTGAGGGTTCACTTTCAGTTAATTTAGAGATAATACTTCCCTGAGTTTGAGCAAAATTTTCCCCTCCTTGGGGTAATTTTTGATCCAGTGCAATGGGTAAGGTAAAGGTAAATTCTGATCCCTCATCTACTTGAGAAATAACCGTAATTTTTCCCCCATGTAATTCAACTAACTGTTGTGTGACTGCCAAGCCTAAACCCGTTCCCCCATAGGCTCTTGCCGTTGAACCATCTCCCTGCTCAAAAGCCTCAAAAATGCGCTCAACTTTATCCGCCGAGATACCAATTCCTGTATCAGAAATCGTAATCGCTAAACAACCATTGGGTTGAATTAAAGTCGCTAAATAATCTTGACTTTCAATGACAATATCTGTATCAGTTAATACTTTTGCTGAAATAGCTACCTCACCTTGTTGGGTAAACTTAATGGCATTGCCAATCAAATTATATAAAATCTGCTGTAATCGGTTCTCATCTGCTGCCGATAAAGGTAAATCGTCTGTAATCTTATTTTGTAACTCAATGGGTTTGCCTTGAACTAAAGGGTGAGATAATTTCAAGACTATTTCAGCAATAGATTTAAGATTCACCGACTTAATTTGTAAATCTAGGCGATGATGGCGTAACTTAGAAAAATCTAACAAGTCATTGACTAAATTAGAGAGCCGTTGACCACTGGCTGAAATCATGGCTAAATTCGTTTTAGTTTCCTCGGGCAACTCTCCTGTCGCCCCATCAATTAAGGATTCTGCTAACCCAATAATACCATTTAAAGGGGTGCGTAATTCATGGGAAGTATTGGCTAAAAACTCGTCCTTTAAACGGTTCAATTGTTGCAATTCGGCGTTCTTCTGTTCTAAGGTATGGAAGGATTCTTGAAGTTGATGGGCCATCCGATTAAAGGCGGCGGCTAATACCCCTAATTCATCAGTACGATCTAACTCTACATTTTGGCTAAAATCTCCTTCAGAAAGACTGGAAGCAGCTTGTTTTAAGTCTAAAATGGGTTGAGTAATCCAACGGGTACTAATAATGCCCAAAATGATCGCAACGATTAACGCCCCTAAACAGAGTAAAATTGTCGTGCGTCGATTGGCATTAATTTCCGCCATAAAATCTGATTCTGGCACAACTACCACAATAATCCAATCAATGCCACGAGGGTCAGAAAAAGGAACGACTTGGATATATTGGGTTTCTTGGTTTAAGGTAAAATCTAGATGTTGACTGGCTTTAATGGAGCTAAGATGACCAAAATATTGGCTTAAAAATTCAGTGGTTTTCTGGGTGACTAAATCTTGACTTGTTTTAGCATCAAGACGTTGTGGATTCTGTTGTTCATCAATTAAAAAAGGAAATTCCTTGGTGGAAGTTGCCACTAATTTTCCCGAGGTTTCTAAGATAAAGGTTTGTCCCGATGGACTAATGGTTAACTGCCGTAAAAACTCACTAATATCAGCGAGGACTAAATCTGCCCCTAAAACCCCTTTTAATTCCCCTTCTGGGTTAAAATAAGGATGATTGGCACTAACGGTTAATTTGGGTTCGGAATAATAGGCGTAAATCTCACTCCAGAGTGATTGTCCGGTGCTACGAGGAACAGTATACCAAGGTCGTCTTCTAGGGTCATAATTAGGAGTAATTTTAATTAATTCTTGGCGGTTGCCTTGGTCATCGGCTAGATAAGTGTAGCCATCGCCGTTGGTGTTTTCGTCAGTTACTTCTATGCGAAAAACCCCGTCTTCCCAGCGTTCAATACCGATATATTCCCCTTGTTCATTGCCAAAATAGATGTAACTAATTTGGTCGAATTGCTGCATTTGTCGCCAAAAATGCTGTTGTAATCCGGTTAAGTCATTAACTTCTAATAAACCCAGATCCAAAATATCTTGATTTAGGGAATTAATTTTATGAGGAAGTTCTAAATAATGGGTTAAGGTTTGGGAAATTTGACCACTAATCTGATTGCGGAGTTGATCCGCTAAGGTGGTGACAGCATTTTGTCCGTTGCGATAGGAAAACCAGCCAATCAAGGCCACTGTCCCAAAAATCTGAACGGTGAAGGGGACAATCAGGATTACTCTTAGGGGAATGTGACCTAGGAGGTGAGTCAGCCAACGAATGGATAACTTAACTGACATAAACTTGTAAAATTAGAGGAGGATATTAGGGGGCTGTTGATCCAGATTAACCCCTGACCATGAAAAAAGACATCTGTCAAGCAGATGCCCTTTTGATTATTTGGTTTTTCAGATTGGAGTTTATTTGAAACCCACGGCAGCTTGCCACACAAAGGCAAGTAGGAGGAAAAAGAGGGGAATCAGGGGGAGAACATCCACGAGGGGGTCGAAAATCCGGTAAGCTTCGGGTAGTTCAGCCAACAGCATTGCTATGTTCATTGATTAATTGACCTTTCCAATACAGCGTTTTCAGAATTGACAAGAATTTTAACATAAGTCGTGATCCCTATTCCCTATTCCCCATGTCTGAACGAAAACCGGATATTGCCTATATTCCCACCCCCGATGATGCTGTGGAGGTGATGCTAGAACTGGCTCAACTCTGTGCTGAAGATGTGGTTTATGATTTGGGCTGTGGGGATGGTCGGTTTTTGATTAGGGCGGCCGAGGGTTATGGTTGTTCTGGGGTGGGGATTGATCTAGATGGCGATCGCCTTACTGAGGCCCAAATCAGGGCAAACCAAGCGGGAGTAGGGGATCGCGTCACCTTTATTCAACAGGATTTATTCGAGACAGATTTCCGCCCGGCAACCGTTGTTATTCTTTATTTACTGCCCCACCTCAATCTAAAACTGCGGCCTCAACTGTTCCAACAATTGCAGAAAGGCGATCGCATCCTCTCCCATCAATTCGACATGGACGACTGGCCCCCCCAGCAAGTCATCCACCTCCCCCACTCGGAAGAAGAATCCACCGTTTATCTCTGGGTCATGACATGAGTCCTTCCTCCTTCTCCGTGAATACCCAAGGCAATCCAGAAAAGCCTTCTCTATTGTTCTTGCATGGTTTTATGGGCAGTGGGGAGGATTTTCAGGAGGCGATCGCACAACTCACCTCAGATTATTATTGTCTGACCGTGGATCTCCCCGGACATGGGCAAACCCAGACCCCCCCCCATGGGGAAAACTACCGCTTTCCTTCAGTGGCCCAAGGAATCATCACCCTGTTAACTCAACTCCAGCGTCTCCCCTGTTTCCTCGCGGGGTATTCTCTAGGAGGACGACTAGCGCTCTACCTTGCCCTAAACTTCCCCCAATCTTTCCCCAAGGTCATCCTAGAATCGTCCTCTGCGGGCCTAAAAACCCACCGAGAACGGGCAGAACGGCGACAACAGGATGCTGACCTCATTGAACGGCTCACTGAGCTTAATTTCGCCCAATTCCTCGAAAGGTGGTATCAAAATCCCCTCTTTGCTTCCCTGCGTAACCATCCCCAATTCCCGGCGATGTTCCAACGGCGCTTACAGAATCAGCCCCAACAGTTAGCCCAAGTCCTGCGCTATATGGGGACGGGGGTACAGCCCCCCCTGTGGGATTTGCTCCCCCATCATAACCGCCCCTTGTTGCTGTTAGTGGGGGAACAAGATGCCAAATTTCAGGGGATTAATCAGGAAATGGCGCGTCTTTGTCCGGGGGCCCAGTTGAAACAGGTGGAGAACTGTGGGCATAATATCCATCTGGAAAATGTGAATTCGTATGTGGAATTAATCCGCCTTTTTTTGAATGCCCCTTGATTTTCGCAACATTAACACCCTTTGGGCTTCTGTTATTGCTGAAACCTGCTATCGTTTAGGCCTGACGACGGCGATCGCCTGCCCCGGATCTCGTTCGGCTCCTCTGACGGTGGCCTTTGCCCAACACCCTCACCTAGAGACAATTTCCATCCTCGATGAACGTTCGGCGGCCTTTTTTGCCTTGGGGGTAGCGAAACAAACGGGGCAATCTGTGGTCTTAATCTGTACCTCCGGCACCGCGGGGGCGAATTTCTACCCCGCTGTGATTGAAGCGGCCTTGAGTCATGTTCCCTTAATCATTCTCACGGCCGATCGTCCCCCGGAATTGCGCCATTGTCACGCGGGGCAAACCATTAACCAGATTCGTCTCTATGGGGACTATCCTAACTGGCAAACGGAGTTAGCCCTCCCCCAGTGGGATTTGTTGGACTATCTGCGGCAAACCATGGTTCACGCTTGGCGGCGATCGCATTTTCCCCAGTGCGGGGTAGTTCATCTCAATCTGCCCTTCCGTGAACCCCTTGCCCCTCTTAGTGATCCCGATTTACTCCCTTTAGGGGAACAGTGGGATGAGGCCGCCTTTTTTGAGGATATTCGCCCCCCAGCCGCTCCCCCTTTATCCCCCGTGGCCTATCCTAGCTCTTGGGTGAAGGCGACCAAAGGCTTGATTATTGGGGGATTAGCCCAACCGAGAGAGCCGAAAGTCTATTGTCAGGCGATCGCTCATCTAGCCCAAACCCTCCAGTTTCCCGTCTTGGCCGAAGGACTCTCCCCCCTCCGCAACTATGCCCCCCTCAATCCCCATCTCATCACCACCTACGACACCCTCCTCCGTCACCCCCACTGGGCCGATCAACTGGTGCCAGATTTAGTGATCCAAATCGGCGAACTCCCCACCAGTAAAGTCTTGCGGACTTGGCTCACCCAACACCAGCCCCCCCGCTGGATTCTCGATCCTCACCCGGAAAACTTCGATCCCCTCCACCACCCCACCCACCCCCTCCCCTGCACCGTTGAACAGTTACAACACCCAGATTTCCCCCCTTCTCCCTCCCCCTACCTCCACCAGTGGCAAACCCTCAATCAACAGGTTAACACCCAGTTAAACGCCACCCTAGACCCCTTAGAAACCCTATTTGAGGGCAAGTTAGCCTGGTTACTCTCCCAAACCCTCCCCCCCCATACCCCCATTTTTATTTCTAATAGTACACCTGTTCGAGATGTGGAATACTTTTGGCAACCCAATCCCCAGGAGTATCAGCCCTTTTTCAACCGGGGGGCCAATGGGATTGATGGCATTGTCTCCACCGCTTTAGGGATTGCCCACGGCAACCGTCCGACAGTCCTAGTGACGGGGGATTTAGCGTTGCTGCATGATACCAACGGGTTGTTACAACAGGGGAAATTGAGGGGGCATTTAACGATTATTGCGATCGCCAACAACGGGGGCGGCATCTTTGAATTGCTCCCCATCGCCCAATATGATCCCCCCTTCACCGACTATTTCGCCACCCCCCAAAACATCAATCTCCAACAACTCGCCAGCACCTACGGCATCCCCTGCCACCCACTCACCCATTGGCAGCAACTCCCCCCCCTCCTCAATCCCCTCCCCCCCTCCGGAGTGCGTCTCCTCCTCCTCCCCACCCAGCGTCAATCCGATGCCCACTACCGCAAAATCCTATTTTCTCAGGTACTTTCTAGCTAGGGCTTGCTCAGAAAATCTGCTGTTATAGAATAAGAGATTATTCTGCTTTTAGGATTGAATGAATAAGTTTGTACAGCTTGAACTTTTCAACTTAAACCCTGAGTCCCATGGAGCCACTCAGTCACAAGTTATTGATCAAAGATCCGGAACCTTCACCGACAATATGAAATTACCTATTCATAGGTGGTTTCGCTATTCTGCTGGATTTTCTGCCGCTTGGGTTGAACAAATGATCACCGACTTCAAGCCCCAAATGATTCTAGATCCCTTTGCTGGCTCCGGTACAGTATCCATTGTTGCCGATCAGTTGGGAGTTAAATCGTTTGGAGTAGAAGCTCATCCCTTTGTCTGTAAACTCGCGAGGGCTAAACTCGCTTGGACTGTTCATCCTAGCCATTTTTTAAAAGCGGCAACTGAGCTTAAACAATTAGCCTTAACGCTTAAACTGAAACCCTCGAATGATCTACCTAATTTATTAAAAAAATGTTACCAAGAAGACAACCTAGCCGATCTCCTAAACATTAAGCAAGCCTATTTTAATCTGGCTCCCTCCTACTCAGAAAAAATACAGATTCTTCTTTTTCTCGCCATTTCTGCTATCTTAAGACCATCTAGCCATGTAGGAACAGCACAATGGCAGTATATTCTTCCCAATAAACGTAAAGCCAAAACTTGTAATCCGTTCGAGGCACTAGAGAAACAGATTGCTTTCATGGCAGAAGACATAAAGTATCTACAATCTGTTGCTACATCGAGTCAAGCCATATTTTTACAAGAAGATGCGAGAACCCTAAAAAATATACCTTACCACTCCATCGATTTAGTTATAACATCACCTCCCTATGCCAATAATTATGATTATGCAGATGCAACCCGACTAGAAATGACCTTTTGGGGAGAAGTGAATTCTTGGGGCGATTTGCACCAGGCTGTACGTCAATTTCTCATCCGATCAAGTTCCCAACACACAGCAAAAGATCGACTGCTATTAGAGTCCTTAGTTCAAGAGTCAATTCTTGAGCCAATCCGAGAGGAATTGATCCCCATTTGTCAAGAGTTAGCCATAATTCGAGAAACAAAAGCTGGGAAAAAAGCTTATCACACAATGGTTGCTGCTTATTTTAATGATTTAGGGCTAGTTTTTCAAGCATTACGTCGAGTAACAAAATCGAACAGTAAACTGTGTTTTGTAGTCGGAGATTCAGCCCCCTATGGTCTATATGTTCCCGTACAGAAATGGTTAGGAGAGTTGGCGATTGCAGCAGGTTTTACCTATTGGTCATTTGAACCGATTCGTCAGCGCAATACTAAATGGAAAAACAGAAAACATAATGTTCCTTTGCAAGAGGGAAGACTTTGGATTAACGGTTAATTTAGAATACTCAACTATGGCAAAATCTCCATCGCATAAATTTGGACAAGATTTAGGAAAATTGATTGAGTCCATTGTCCTTGAAGATATTTTAAAACCTCGTTTACAAGAATTTACACAAGCTAACAAATATTATCTCGATACTCAAGGTTATCGTCCCGCAAGGCAGGGGAAAAAAGTAACATGGCAGGACAAATATGGGAATCAACATGATTTAGATTTTGTCATTGAGGCAAATGGGACAGATGACCAAATAGGTCAGCCTGTTGCCTTCATTGAGTCTGCATGGCGTAGGTATACCAAACACTCTAAAAACAAGGTTCAAGAAATACAAGCCGCCTTATTACCGATTATCGAACTGCATCAGTTATCAGCACCTTTTTATGGTGCGGTCTTAGCTGGAGATTTTACGAAACCTGCCTTAGAACAGTTAAGAAATAACGGATTTGCGGTAATTTTTATTCCCTATCAAGATGTAGTAGTGGCATTTAGAAAAATTGATTTTGATATCGCATTTAATGAACAAACCTCGGATAAGATTTATACTCAGGCTTGCCGAAAACTAGCGAATCTCACGGAAACAAATCAATATCTACTACGACAGGCATTAATTGAAGTCTCTAAGCTAGATATAGAGCAATTTATGGAAAAATTGAGAAACTGTCTTGAGCGTTATATTACCCAAATTGTTGTGATTCCCCTCTTTGGGACAAGCTATAATTTCCAGTCTTTAGAGGATGTCCTAACTGCACTCAATCAACTGGATTTAAACACCCCGCAGGGGAAGTTCCAAAAGTTTGAACTAAGAATTAATTACAGTAATCAGGATACAATTTGCGCTACTTTTGAGGAGAAGAGCAAACTAGAAACTTTTTTAAGGATGCTTGACTCTTAAACAATTCTATTGAAAACACCGTAACCATTTTAAAAAAGTTAACTCATCTTCTCATCTCAAGAGTAGGATCAATAGCCGAAAATACTTTATTCAAACGGCTCTCATCCCCCACACATGAACAGACTAAACTGGCTACATCTGCGCGGCAAATCAAACCAGAAATGCGGTAATCTTCGCTTAAAATAGCTTGATGGGTGGCCGGTTCAGATTTTAACCCCCCGGGACGAATAATCGTATAAGTCAAACCAGAATTGATTAAATGTTGTTCCGCTTTTGCTTTGGCGATTAATGCCCCTTTTAAGGTTTCTAACACTTGGGGAGGCAGGGCTACTGAACTTTCAGATGTGCCGATGGAAGATACTAAAAGAAAATGCTGAACTCCTGCCTGAACAGCCACATCAATTAGATTAATATTGCCCTCATCATCCACTCGTCTCCCATCAGGAGATACACCCCCCAAGGTACTGATTACGACAGAAATAGATGGATTTTGTTGGAAAATTTGGGCAAGGTCAGAGGGATTAAAAGCGTCACCCTGAGCTACTTTTACTCCTATTGTATTGAGGTCTGGACTGGCTGAGGGGGAACGCAACAAGGCCACTACAGCTTTCCCCTCTTGCCGCAATTGTTGAGCAATTTCCTGTCCCACTCCTCGACTGGCTCCGGCGATTAAAATTGTATTTTCAATCACAATTAACTCCTGATTTATACAGCAACTTTTTCCTTTAATTGTACCACAAGAAATGATGTATTATTTCATACAATTGAGATTTTTTTGAAGATTTAAGCACATTTTATATCCCTTTTTGGAACACATTATTGATATAATTTTGCCAAACTTTATTAGGAGTCCAAATCGTCTCTAATTTTATCTTAGCTTCAGCTTCACTCATTTTATTGTACAAACAGTTGTATAAGTAAATAAAGGCAGAAACGCGCATATTCATGGCACAATGTACCCATTTTTTTTGCTCTTTTCTGGCTTCGATAGCTTGGACAAAGGTGGCAAAATTTTCTAAGGTTGGGTTCTCCCAAATGACGGGAATATATACATAATCCATGCCCTGTTCTGTAACAAGGTCAGCTTCATTGATAAGGCTATAACCTGAATCAACAGGAGCAAGGTTAATGACGGTTTTATATCCAGCTTGTTGAATCCAAGTAAAGTGTTCTGCCCTAGGTTGTCCTGATGTGGCGAGGGTGGGAGAAATGGCTAAATAATGGGGGATGGTGTGAATCATGACTCACTACCTCCGCACCCACCAAATGACTCCTGCTCCAATAAAACCGCCTAGAGGAACAATAACAATAGCTAACCAAGTAATAAATACTTGTTGGGAGGGTTCTAATAAAAGACGACGGTTTGCTAATTCTCGGGGGCGAATGGATAAAATCTGGTCGTCTTCATTGGCTAACCATTTGATGGAGTTAATAAAAACATCCCCATTGAGTTGTTCATTAAACCAGCTATTGGTGGCAAAGGTGGAGTTACCAAAGACGACTAGACGGGCTTCTGAGGTGCGCTCTTCTTCGTCGGAATCGGGGTCATTTTGTGCCACTGGACGAGTTAAGGCTACACCAATATTGAGGGGGCCTTCTAAATCGGTTTCTGGGTTGAATTCTAGGGTGTCGGCTTGAATGTCTTGTTCTGCCCAACTTTCTACGCTGGTTTGGATGATGGGGGTGGCTTCGATGTCTTCTTGTTCGTTAATCAGGATGGGGGCAGAAAAGGGATAAAGTGAAATGCCTTGTCTAAAGTCTAGGGTAATGGGGTGGGGTTCGTAGTTGGTGATGATGGGGGTGGCGGGTCCGAGACTGACGAAGCTCCCGGCTCCGGAAGCGTCGATAATGACGCGATTATCGAGTTCTAGACCCCAATCACTGAGTAAGTCGCCTAATCCGGCTTCACGGTTGGGGTCGAGGAGTATCATTAAACTGCCGGGACGTTGGAGATAGGCTTTTAGTGCTGTGACTTCTGCTTGGAAGAGTCGCCGTTCTGGGGAGGCAATGACGACTAGGGTGGCATCGTTGGGAATGTTGCCCTGGGTGGCGAGGTTGAGGGATTCGACGATGTAGCCTTGTTGGGTGAGGGCTTCTACGGCTTGGGAGAGGCCGAATTCAACGAATTCTAGGGGGCGTTCACCGTGTCCTTGTAGAAAATACACTTTCGGGGGGCGATCGCGCAATATTTTCTCAATGGCGTTGGTGAGTTGCACTTCTGAGAGTATCCCATCCCGCCCCAAGGATTGAACCAGTTGCTGTTTCTCTTGATACTCTAAATAAACGTCTCCGGCACTGGTGACACCGAAGCGCTCGGCGGCTCCGATTTCAATTCTTGGGTCTACTAAACTATAGGAAAAATGGGTTTCGTTTAAACGGCGATAACGATTAAGGAGTTCTTGATTGGTGGGGTGAGTTTGGGCGCTAAAAACCCAGACTTTCATGGGTTGGGTGAGGTTTTGAACGAGTTGCTGGGTTTGGGGGGAAAGGGTAAAGAGTTGGGTTTCTGTGAGGTCAATTTGCAGGGGATAACGACCGACTAAAAAGTTAATTAAGCCGAGAATAATTAAGACGGAAAGGGTGGCGACGAGGGCGTTGGTTTGGCTCTGGGTGGAGCGCATTTGTAGTAAGGTTTGGATGAGGCCGCCCAAGGTGGCTACCCGGATAATAATAATAGTAATTCCCACAATGAGGAAAACGATGGGGAAGAATGACCACGCTCCGCCAATGAAGCCAGAAACTAATCCGGCAACGGTGAAAAATGGGCCTAGCCAGTATAAGAGTTTTAGGGATTTGCGGGAAAAAATAGGAAGGTCAAGGATTTTGTTCATCACAGGTTTTGTAGGTACTCAGTGACAGAAGTTGTTCAGGTTTAAGAATTAGAGCGAAAATGTAGGCTAGGAACGGTTAAAGCGTAAGGTTTCGATGGACTGGGCGGTTAAGAAGATGCCCAAAATAATATAGCTTAGAAAGACGAATAAGCTACTGGTTTCAAAAATACCGCGAACAAAGTTGTCATAGTGTTGGACGGGGGACAAATAACGTAGAATTGAGCCAAAGGGTTCACTAATTTGACCCGAAATAAAGTGTAGTGAGATGAACAAAAACACAATAAAAAAGGTGACAAGGGCAGCAATCATAGAACTACTGGTGAGGGAAGAAATAAACATCCCCAAGGAAAGAATAGAAGCGGCTAAGAGAATTAAACCTAAATTAGCCAGTAGGGGAACGGCGGGGGGAACGGGGGGGGAAGCGGTACTAAAGGCGATAATTTGATAAATGAAGAGAGGAACTAGAAGAACAGTATAGAAGGTGAGAACTCCGCATAATTTGCCGACAGCAACGACCCAGTTGGTGAGGGGCGATGTGGCTATAAGTTCGAGGGTATGGTTTTTTCGCTCTTCGGCATAAAGTCCCATGGAAAGCATGGGCAAAATAATAGGGGATATAAGTGAGCCAATAACGCTGAGAAATTGGATCAAAAAGATATAAGCTACATCGGTTGATCCAGTGATTAATCCCGTAGCATCACCGGCTTGAACTTCTTGGACAAGACCTGTGGGACTGAGTAGTAACTCCCAAAAGAAGAGGCCGGAAAGTAACCAAAAAACTCCGGCGACAATATAGGCTAAAGGGGAGGCAAAATAACTCTGTAATTCTTTGCGAAAAATGGCAAAAATATTAGCAATAATAATCACTTTTTTTGGATTTGGTTAACAGCTATTGGGGAAAAGTTGAGGGTTATAAAGTTGCCGTTTTTTGTGCCGCTATAACTCATGGTTTATGTGCTGTGCCTACTCTTCCTCGGTCTGGTTGAACTGGGTTTCAGAGGTGATGAATTCTCTATCCTCGCTCTGGGAAACACTGTCATGAGAAAAACTGTCCTCTTGGGTGGTCAGTTCTAAGAATACATCCTCAAGGGTCGGACGACTACGGCGCATTTCACACAATCCTAATCCGGTTTCGACTATGACTTTGGCGAGGTGGCGACCGGGTTCTGTGTTGGGGATACAGGTGATCTTAATTAAACTGCGATCGCGGAGGGTGTCGGCACGGGAATCAAGGTTTTTAACTGTTTCCCCCAACTCGGATTTTGAGGTCATGGGGTAGGTGACGGTGACGGATTGGACTCCCGGAATGACTTGTAGGAGGGATTGGACGAGGGTGGCATCTCCTTGTACTTCAAGTTCGTAGCCTTCTCCTTCTCCGAGTTGGGCAAGGAGTCGGTCGGGGGTGTTGGTGGCGACGACTTTCCCGCGATTGATGATGGTGACGCGATCGCAGGTCATGCTGACTTCGGGCAGGATATGGCTAGAGAGGATAATGGTATGGTCCCCGGCTAAACTTTTGATCAGGTGGCGCACTTCGTTGATTTGGCGGGGGTCAAGGCCGACGGTGGGTTCATCTAAGATAATCACGGGGGGATTGTGGACGAGGGCCTGAGCAATGCCGATTCGTTGGCGAAATCCTTTGGAGAGTTTACGGATGAGAACCTTGCGTTTTTCCTCCAGATTACAGCGTTGAATGGCCCAATCAATGCGAGTGGTGCGATCGCCTGCGGATACTCCCTTAATGCGAGCTACAAAGTCTAAAAACCCCTCAACGGTCATTCCTTCATAGAGGGGTGGGGTTTCCGGTAAGTAGCCAATGCGTCGCCGCACCTCCATAGATTCTTCATGGACATCAAACCCCGCAATTCTGGCGGTGCCAGTGGTGGCGGGTAAATAACCCGAGAGAATGCGCATGGTGGTAGTTTTGCCCGCCCCATTGGGTCCGAGAAAGCCGAGAATTTCCCCCGGCGCTACGGAAAAGACAATATCTTCAATGGCTGAGGTTGAGCCATAGTGTTTACTGAGATGTTCAACTTCGATCATCGCTTCTGCGTTCTTATTTGCCCCGTTGGAATTCCACTGTAGCAAACAAGAGGACGGGCGCGGGGATTTAGTTCCCTTCCACGATGATTTTTACCCCACAGGCTTTTAATTCCGGTTGTTGAGAAATGGGACAAGCGGCCGGATGGGTGAGGTTGTTCACTTCCGCCCCCTGGGCCCAGAGACTTCCCCAGTGCATGGGGACAAAAACGGTTCCCGGTGCGATCGCCTTAGTCACTTTTACCTGTAAACGACAAGCCCCCCGTCTCGATTCCACTCGCACCCATTCCCCCTCACTCACCCCCAACTTTTGCCCATCTCGGGGATGAACTTCTAAAAACGGTTCCGGGTGCATTTGTTGAATTTTAGGAATGCGTCCGGTGCGGGTTTGGGTGTGCCAGTGGCCGTAAAGCCGCCCGGTGGTCAAAACAAAGGGATAGTCTAAATCAGGGGGTTCTGCGAGTCCCCTCGGGTGGACTGGGGCGAAGTTTGCCCGTCCGTTGGCGGTCGGGAAATGATCATCTAAGTACAAACGTTTTGCGGTTGAGGTCGGCTCGGACCCTTGGGGAAAGGGCCACTGTTGGGGACCCGATTGGGCTAAGATTTCATGACTTAATCCACTCACATCACAGACTCGTCCGGCCGTCAGTTGGGCAAATTCCGCGTAAACATCGGCCACCGAGGTAAAGGGAAACTGCGCCTCATAGCCCAAACGTCGCCCCACTTCGGCAAAAACCGCCCAATCCTCTCGCGCTTCTCCGGCCGGGGTATGGAAGGCCTGACAGTAGGTGACACGGCGTTCTGAATTGGTCATCACCCCAGTTTTCTCACTCCATTGGGTGGCGGGTAATAACAGATGGGCATAGTCAGCCGTTTCTGTGGGGTAATAGGCCTCTTGGTAGATGGTAAAGGGGGATTTAGCCAACGCTTGGCGCGTCCGTTCTAAGTCCGGTAAACTGACCAGAGGATTGGTTGCCGCAATCCAAAGTAACTGAACGCTGCCCTCCTCCAATCCGGTGATCATTTCCCACACACTGCGCCCGACTTGGGGGGAAATTTGACCGGGGGGTAAGCCCCAAAACTGCTCAAGGTCTGAGCGATCTTGGGCGCTGGTGACGCTGCGATATCCGGGGAGGAGGTGGGCGAGTCCTCCCGCTTCCCGTCCTCCCATGGCATTGGGTTGTCCAGTGAGAGAAAAGGGGCCGGCTCCAGGTTTACCGATTTGTCCAGTGAGAAGGTGTAAGTTGATTAAACTCTGGACTTTGGCGGTGCCTTCTGAGGACTGATTTAAGCCCATTGACCAGAGGGATAGTACCCGTTGAGAGTCTGCCCAGTAGCGTGCTGCTTGTTCAATTTGGGCTACAGAGATCCCGCAACGGGGGGCGACATCTTCTGGGGGATATTGTTGAATCAGGGCGACGTATTCGGCAAAGTTGTTGGTGTGGTTTTTAATGAAGTCTCGGTTCAATTGACCCCATTGAATGAGGAGGTAGGCGATCGCATGAAACAAGTCCACATCGCTCCCCGGGGTAATCCCCAGATGGAGATCCGCCGTTTCAGCCGTGGGAGTTTGGCGCGGGTCTATCACCACTAACTTAACCTGGGGATTGCGTTTGCGGTACTTCAGGAAACGATTAAACACAATGGGATGGCATTCGGCCGCATTACTCCCCACAAAAAAGGCACAATCGGTTAACTCCAAATCCTCATAACAGGCGGGGGGGCCATCGGAGCCTAAACTCAACTTATACCCCGACACGGCCGAAGACATACAGAGGCGGGAATTAGCATCAAAATTATTCGTCCCCAAACAGCCTTTAATCAACTTTTGCGCCGTATAGTAATCTTCCGTCAGAAACTGCCCGGAACCATACATACAGATGCTATCGGCTCCGTAATCGGCGCGTACTCGTTGAATTTCCCCCACAATCCGCCCTAACGCCTCCTCCCAACTGATTCGTCGAAAGGGCTGATCTAAAGATTCCCGAAACATCGGATATAACAAGCGTCCCCGATCGATAGACTCAATAATAGTCGCCCCTTTCACGCAAACCATACCCTGACTAGAGGGATGAGTGCGATCGCCCCGCACCTTCCAATTATCCACAATAGCCCCACTGGTTTCCGAGGGATTATGAACCACCTCCAAACCACACCCCACCCCACAATAAGGACAGAGCGTTTTAACCGACTTCATCATCCCCTTTACTCCTCAATTTCATCATGAGCAAAACGACGATAGAGGAAATCTAAAGCCTCATTACGCAACTCGTAATAGCGAGGATCTTCCATCAAACGAGAACGCATCCGAGGACGACTAAACGGAATCTCTAAAATTTCCCCCACCTTCGCCGCCGGACCATTGGTCATCATCACCAAACGATCCGCCAAAAATAACGCCTCATCAATATCATGGGTAATCATTAAAACCGTCACCCGATGCTCTCGCCAAATACTCAACAATTCTTCCTGTAACTCCTCCCGCGTAATGGGATCCAACGCCCCAAACGGTTCATCTAAAATCAACATTTCGGGACGAATCGATAAAGCCCGAGCAATCGATACCCGTTGTTTCATACCCCCGGAAATTTCCCCCGGTCTTTTATCCGCCGCTTCCGTCAATCCCACTAACTCAATATGCTCTTGAGCAATCGCTTTTTTCTCCCCTTTCGACTTATCTTTATAGACCGCATCAACGGCTAAATAAACATTCTCAAACACCGTTTTCCAAGGCAAGAGCGAATAATTTTGGAACACCACCATCCGATCCGGTCCCGGTTCCGTAATTGGTTTTTGATGGAGTGTAATCATCCCCGACGTCGGTTGATGGAATCCCGCCACCATATTTAACAGCGTTGACTTCCCACACCCCGAGTGACCAATTAAACAAATAAACTCCCCCTCCTTCACTGTTAAATTAACCCCATCCAGGGCGACAAAATCCCCGCCCGGTGTAGGATAAACCTTAGAAATATCTCGAATTTCTAGAAAAGATTCGCTTTGAGCCGCAACCGAAGAATTCAAAGGATTGGATAGAGTTTGCATGGTTTTTGAAAAAGACATTAAATCAGGTTTAAGTTCGTTAGAATCTTGTGCGTCCATTACTTGTTTTGTATTGTCCCTCAGCTTAAACATTCACTAAATCATCGACAAAAATCTCTTCAATCCGAATATCTCGTTTAATCTTTAACCCTTTGAGATAAGTTAAAGGTTCATCAGGATTAAAGACCACCTCATCAAATAGTTTAATCGGAGCGCGATCCCGAGGAGTATCGGGTAAATCTAACGCCCTGGCCGCCTCCCCAAACAAATCAATCCGGTTAATTCGTTCCGTAATCCCGACCCAGTTTTTTGGGAAAGGAATCAGTCCCCAGCGTGCCATTTGAGCCATCATCCACAGCAATTCTACAGAACTGGGTGCATTGGTTTTGTCCACAAAAAACTGATTGTAACGCAGATGTTGAACCGGTTCATATTCAGTTCCATAATCATAGGGATCAATAAAGCCCGGACGAGTATAAACCGCCGCAGAACCGACATATTGGGGCTGACAAAGAAGCTCTAAAATGTCCTCACGATTGCGACGATCATCGCAGTATTCACAGGCTCTTAATAGCGCCCTTAATAACGCTTGATGGGTGTCTGGATATTGATTCGCCCAGTCTTCTCGCACCCCTAAAACCTTCTCCACATGACCCGGATAAATCTCCAAATCAGAAGCGATGACAAAGCCCACTTCTTCATAAACAGCGCGAGAATTCCAAGGTTCTCCCACACAATACCCCGTAATATTACCCGCCTTTAAATTAGATACCATTTGCGGGGGAGGAATCATGGTTAAATTTACATCCCGATCGGGATCAATTCCCCCAGAAGCTAACCAATAGCGGAGGATAATATTGTGCATTGATGTAGGATGTACCATGCCTAAATTATGCACGTGATCAGGTGTTTGTTCCAGCACTTGCCGGAAATCTTCTAAAGTCCTCACCCCTTGCTCATAGAGTTTTTTACTCAAGGTGATGGCGTTGCCATTGCGGGATAAAGTGAGTGCTGAGACAATGGGAGTTGGATGATTGCCCCCCATACCTAAAGTAATCCCCAGAGGCATCCCTGTGACCATTTGAGCCGCATCTAAGCGCCCTTGAACGACCCCCTCAGCAATGGTTTTCCAACTGGCTTCTCGGCTTAAATTGACCTGTTCTAGACCTTCTTCAGCAAAGAATCCTTTCTCCTGTGCAACCACAAGAGGGGCGCAATCGATTAAGGGAATAAACCCTAACTGTAAATTAATTTTTTCTAAACCATTTCCTGCAATAATTGAGGGAGTAGACGCTTGACGTTTTTTCGCCCGTTTTTGTTGATTTAAAAAGTACACAATTTCATTGCGTAAAGCATAGTAGCTGGGATGATTTACCACTTCCAAACGATGACGAGGCCGGGGAATCTTTACCTCTAAAATTTGTCCAATATGGGCTTCTGGACCATTGGTTAACATGACAATTCGATCCGAGAGTAATAAAGCCTCATCGGGATCATGTGTCACCATCAAACAGCTAACGTGATTTTCCTGACAAATTTTCATTAACTGTTCCTGTAAATTCCCCCGTGTGAGGGCATCTAAGGCCCCAAAGGGTTCATCGAGGAGGAGGAGTTTCGGGCGAATGGCTAAAGCGCGTGCGATCGCCACCCGTTGTTTCATTCCCCCAGACAGTTGGGCTGGGTACTTTTTCGCCGCCCCCCGCAATCCCACCATCTCAATATGGTGCTGCACAATCTCCCGTCTTTCTGTAGCCGAGATATCTTTCATCACCGTATCTACAGCCAAAGCAATATTCTCCCAAACCGTTTTCCAAGGGAGGAGAGAATAATTCTGAAAAACCACCATCCGATCAGGCCCAGGTTCCGTAATTTCTCGTCCTTCTAAAACCACTCCCCCCTGACTCGGTTGATCCAAACCCGCCACAATATTCAGTAACGTTGATTTACCACAACCGGAATGGCCTAACAGAGAAACAAATTCCCCCGCTTCAATTTCTAAATGAACATTTTTAATCGCAATATATCGTCCTCCATTGGGGAGGGTAAAAACACGGTCAACGTGGTCAACTTCAAGAAAGGATGCCATAACTTTTTTTAGAGTTAATGAGTAGGTATGATGTAGGTTTTATCCCCCTAAATCCCCCTTTGAAAGGGGGACTTTTCTCTTTCTCCTCCCCTCACAAAGGGGGACTTTTCTCTTTCTCACCCTTTGAAAGGGGGACTTTTCTCTTTCCCCCCCTTACGAAGGGGGGCTAGGCAGTAGGGGGGATGAAAAGTTCCAGTTAAAAGGGTGACTTTTCTCTTTCCCCCCCTTACAAAGGGTGACTTTTCTCTTTCCCCCCCTTACAAAGGGGGGCTAGGGGGGATGAAAAGTTCCAGTTAAAACGGTTTACCCTTCGTCAGCTAAAACTGAAAATCTTGCCGCGACCTACCCGAATATCAAAACCATTCAAATAAGCCACCGGATCACTGGGATCAAACCCTCGATTGTCAATAAATACCTCGGGAGGTTCTACCTTCATCCCATCACTCGGCAACTCAATATTCATTGCCTTAGCCACATCTTCATAAATATTGGTCGGATAAACCCTCTGGATAATTTCATCAGCATCACTAGGATATTCCTTAATATCCGGCAATTGATTCCAACGAATCATTTGAGTTAACAACCAAATCCCATGAGAAGCATAGGGATAATTGGCATTATCTGGACGCTGCATATAATCCGTTTCCATGAAATTAAACAAGTTAAAATCAGGAATAGGCTTGACCCGATCTTCCTCATCAAAACCGCCATAATCATAGGTTCCCGTCATTGATGCTTTCGCATATTCAACCCGGGCATTCACATAAGGACGACGGGAAATTATTTCCACCACTTCTAAGCGATTTTCCGGCACATCACAATATTGACAAGCTTCAATCGTGGCCGCCACTAAAGCCCGCGCTGTGTTAGGATTCGCCTCAATCCAGGCCTGCATTGTTGCTAACACCTTTTCCGGGTGTCCTTGCCACACATCCCGGTCAACCGTTGCCGTAAAGCCCACATTATCAAACACCGCCCGTTGATTCCAAGGTTCTCCCACACAGTAACCATCCATCGTCCCAGCGCGCATATTTTCCACCATCTGGGGCGGGGGAATCACAATCACTTTCACATCTCGCTCCGGATTAATCCCCATGGCACTTAACCAGTAGCGGGTGTTGTAATTGTGCATAGAAGAGGGGAACACTACCGCAAAGGAGGGGGGTTCACTCATCCCTTGAATGTATTGCCGATAAGCGGTGCCAAACTCATCAAAACTGCTGTAGTCGGGTAGGGGGCGAATCCCGGCTTCCCATGCTTGGCGAGAAAGGGTCATGGCGTTGCCGTTGACATCCAACATCATCAGGGAGCGCATGGGGGCCTTCTCGGGTCCCAATTGGGTCAATAAAGGCATCCCACAAACGGCATGGGAGGCATCTAAACGACCTTGTAATAAACCATCCCGCACGGTTGCCCAACTGGCCTCTTTACTGATAGTTACGTTGAGCCCATATTTTTCGTAAATGCCTTTTTCTTTCCCAATGACAAGGGGGGCGCAGTCGGTGAGGGGAATAATTCCGAGGGTGAGGTTAGGTTTTTCTAATGGGCCAAAATCAATGGCAGGACTTCCGGTAGTTTCTCCACCCCCAGTAGGACTGCTAGGAGTTGTATTGTTGGCACAAGCGGCAAAGGTAAACCCAGCAGCAGCGAGACTAGAGTATTTAAGAAATTTACGACGATCCATTGTTTTCCTGAGTTTTTGCTAAGGGTGCAGTGAAGGTTAAAAAGAGGCGAGAGATGGGCGAATCAATCATTGATGATTGCTGGAGTCGGGGACGCAAGGAGCTTGTCCAAGGGGTGATGATTTCCTTGGGAATTCCTAGTTTTGTAGTTGAGCTTTGCCCACGACAAAACGCTCTACAACAGCTACTAATTGATCGAGCAGTAAGCCGACAATACCAATGACAAAGAGGGAAAGAATGACTAAGCTAATTTCTCCGGTGTTGTAGGTGTCCCAGACAAAGAAGCCGATTCCTGTTGCTCCAGTTAGCATTTCTGCGGCTACAATCACCAGCCAAGCAATCCCTAAACTCAAGCGCATTCCGGTAAAGATATAAGGCAGGGTGGAGGGAATCATGATTTCAGTTACGACTTGCGGTTTGGAAAGCTTGAGAACTTTGGAGACATTCCAGTAGTCTTTGGGGATACTTTTTACTCCTAAAGCGGTGTTAATTAGTGTTGGCCAGAGGGAGGTGACAACAATCACAAAGATTGCGGGGGCATTTTGAGCAATATTACGGGGTGCGCCTTCGAGGAGGGCGGTAAATAGCACGATGCCTACAGGGAGCCACGCTAGGGGGGAAATGGGTTTGCCGAGTTGGATGAGGGGATTCATCATTTTGGCGGCTTGGCGAGAGGTGCCGATGAGAAAACCGAGGGGAATTGCGATCGCCATGGCAATCACAAACCCAAAGGCAACCCGCACTAAACTGTAAAGGGTGAGGAAAAATATTCCTTCATCCCCTTGGGTTTGAGAGAAAAAGTTCTGAAGATAGGGCAAACTATCTTCAAAGGTGCGAGAGGGATTGGGCAGTTCACTAATTTTGCCTTCGGTTAATTTTGCTAAAATACTCCACAGGATAATTAAAGCGAAAAATCCCAGAGCAGGAAAAATAATGTTTTCTCCATTTCTGCCTAAGAATTGAGTCCAGTTTAAGGTCGGTTTTGTTTTGGTTTTTTCTGTGGCAACACTCATGATTTAATGCGGAAGAAGGGGAATAACTAAGCGATTCAACAACGCCTAAATTTGTGGATTTTACAGTTCAAGATTAGGCTAGGCTTTTAGAATTGAGGAGACGTTATCGATGGACTCCTTTCTGTGGGTTAAGCTAGCCAACAATCGGGCTGTATTTCGCCCTTTTTATGCTTGAATTCTGCTTTAGATTAAAAAGATTTGTAGGGGAAATTTGTATTCTGAGTTACAAAATATTAAGCAAAGATGAATATGTCGCATATTCACAATGTATTTTTTGCATAATTAAAGGTTGGGTTCGTGCCAATACACAATCAGTTATATTCCGGCTGGACTCTCCTATCCCTTCTAGGGTGAGGAGTTGTCAAAGTGGGAGAATGAGCGAAAATGTCCTGTACCCTCAAGCCTAAAACTCATGACTGATTTCAAACTTGATGCCTTTTGGCAGTTCTCCCGCCCCCATACTATTATTGGCACCACCTTGAGTGTGTTGGCCATTTATGCGATCGCCCTTTCCCATCACCAAACGATTCCGACACTGGAAAGCCTTGGGGGGCTGCTGCTGACTCTCTTCGCCTGTCTCTGTGGCAATGTATATATTGTTGGCCTCAACCAACTGGAAGATATCGAGATTGACCGCATCAATAAACCCCATCTTCCCCTAGCCTCCGGGGAATTTTCCCGACAAGAGGGGGTTGCTATTGTCAGACTAACAGGGGTTCTCGCAGTGCTAGCGGCGGCTTGGGGGGGTCTTTGGCTCTGGGTCACGGTGGGGATTAGTTTAGCCATCGGAACGGCCTATTCTTTACCTCCAGTGCGTTTGAAACGATTTCCCTTTTGGGCCGCTTTTTGTATCTTCACAGTGCGGGGGGTGGTGGTGAATTTGGGGTTATTCCTACACTTCAACGGTCAATTGGGCGGTGTGCCGGGGATTCCCCTAACGGTGTGGGTGTTGACGGCGTTTATTGTCTTATTTACCGTTGCGATCGCCCTTTTTAAAGACGTTCCCGACTTAGAAGGGGATAAACAATACAATATCCAGACCTTCACCCTCATTTTAGGTAAAGCAGCAATTTTAAAACTGTCCCTCTTGGTGATCTCCCTCTGCTATTTAGGCATGATACTAATTGCAGTTGCTAGAATTGCCCCAGTCAACGCAGAGTTTTTGTTCAGTAGTCATGTCATCCTGCTGATTTCACTCTGGTGGCGGAGTCAGCAGATCCAATTGAGTCAGAAACGGGCGATCGCGCAGTTTTACCAGTTTATCTGGAAACTCTTTTTCTTGGAATATCTTCTATTTCCCCTAGCCTGTCTACTCGTCTAGGTGTTTTACGCCCAACCGCTAAACCCTTTATAATCCAAGTCTGGCAGCAACAACCCTCTCGATTACACAACAAGAAAGACTGTTATGAAAACCGCTAAACACCTAATCGTTTTTACAGCTACCCTCGCCCTCGTGATCTTTTCCGGTTGTTCCACCCCCGAACAAACCCAAGCCAGTGATCCCACTCCTCACATCCCTTCTACAGAACAACAATATACACCGTCACCCAGCCCTACCTTGTCCTCTCCCTCCTCTGCTGCTATTGCCTCCCCCTCCCCTTCCATCGTCGCTCAAGCACCCGATGTAGAGGAGGACTTGAACTGTGATGACCCCACCAGTCAATGGGAAATGAACGTCTGTGCTGATCAAGCCGCCAAGGAAGCCGATGCACGCTTAAATGAAGTCTATCGCCAACTGCGAGTAAAAGTCTCTGGCACCCCCCAAGAAAGTCGTCTCATTGAAGCGGAAAAAGCTTGGATTGACTTCAGAGATAAAGACTGTGAATTTTCCCGCCGTCGCTACGATGGAGGAACGATTATGCCTATGATTTACGCCATGTGTGTTAATGATTTAACTCAACGCCGCACGGAACAGTTAGAAGCGTATCTAGAGGAATGGTAAACAGAAGGTTGACCCGTTACGCTTGGTGTGGGTAGTTCACGCTCTCACCCCTAACATAATCCCGAAGCCGGCCGCTTAGTCGGTACGGCGCGGGCTTCTCCTCTATCAATTATCAATTCTTAATCACCCGTCCTAGGCAAGTTAAGGAAACTCGTTGAACCAAGAATCACTCGCTTTTAGCGATGGGAGTGTCAAACAATGGTGACTATTCCCCAAGCCCCAGCCGGATTCTAAACTAAATTTTAAACTCCCCAGGTAGGATTCGAACCTACGACCAATCGGTTAACAGCCGACCGCTCTACCACTGAGCTACTGAGGATTGAGTGCTACGGATTGAGTGCTACCGAATTCGCTCGTTTATTCAGCAACAGTATTTGATTATAGATTAACCTTCAGGAGTTTTGCAAGGCCTTGAGCAAAATTTTTTTACCGTCGAGCCAACTGTAAACTCTGGTCACAAATTGCCCCCGGTCGCCCAAAATTAAAGTTATTGTATAAAAGTGTACTTTTCTGGGATTGAGAACCCATGCTAACGCATCATCGCCGCCCAGTTTGCCTCTCCCTCATTTCCACAGACCTCCCCCTGTGGTCGATGTTAGAAACCGCCGCAACTTTATATCAAAAGGATCAAGAACGCTTTCATATCATCCTCAAACAACCTCCCTTTCCCTCCTCTACACCCTCGGAAAGCCTATTCTCAAGCCCGTTTGCTCCTGACTCGGTTAACAAAGAGGGGTTGTTATGGCTCGAACTCTCCCCCTACCGTGTCATTATGACCATGCAGGGCAATGGTCAACTGGGTTATCGTCATTTTTGGGAACAGGGGGTTTATGGTACGAGCCGTTACTGGTTATATGGAGATACTATTGGCAGCACGAGCGCCTTACGGTTGCGGAACTATACCCGCAGTTTGCAGCTAGTGGGTTATCCTTTGCCTCATACCTTACGCATTGACTATGAGTTATGGGCCCAACATCTACAAATGGGTCACTATATCTTGAGTTTAGAGATTCATCACTGAGTGTCAAGGTGTGGGGTGGACACTTCCCCCTGGCCTAGAGAGGAGAGAGCTTCATCAGAGAAATGGGTCTGAAACCCCGTCCTTCAGGACGGCTTTGCATCTTGAGTTTTAGCACTAAAAGCAAACTCACAAAGGATGTACTATAATGTGAGGCATGGAAAAAGCCTATCGCTACCGTTTTTATCCTACACCGGAACAAGAACACCTCTTGCGCCGCACGTTGGGTTGTGTCCGATTGGTTTACAACAAGGCCCTCCAGGCAAGAACTCAGGGATGGTATGAAAGGCAAGAAAGGATTGGGTACAACCAAACATCTTCGATGTTAACGGCATGGAAGAAAGAGGAAGAACTCGATTTTCTCAATGATGTTAGCTGTGTTCCCTTGCAACAAGGATTACGGCATCTTCAGAAGGCTTTTAATAACTTCTTTGATGGTCGGGCAAAATACCCTAACTTCAAAAAGAAGCATCAGGGAGGCAGTGCTGAATTTACCCAGTCGGCTTTCAAATACCGCCATGGGCAAATTTATCTAGCGAAGTGTTCCGAACCATTGGATATTCGTTGGTCAAGACAACTGCCAAAAGGGTGTGAACCCTCTTTAGTAACAGTGAGACTCCATCCATCAGGACGGTGGCATATATCCATTAGTTTTGATGATCCGACTATCAAGCCTCTACCAGTTAACGACAATGCCATCGGTATGGACTTGGGAATAACAAGCCTGATTG
>NZ_JAIHOM010000274.1 GCF_026130165.1 Spirulina subsalsa FACHB-351
TGGACTCCGCAGGTTAATAACTGACGCGCTTTTAACCTTTGGGGTAAAAACCCTAGAGAAGTTCCTGAACTCTTTCTAGAGGTAAGTCCAGCAACTCAGCAATTTCTGCTGGACTCTGACCACGACTCACAAGACGTTGAACTAGGTTTCTTTGTGCTTGCTGTAAGCCCTGTTCTATGCCCTGTTGTAAGCCCTGTTCTATCCCTTCTTGGCGACCTTCTTGGCGACCTTCTTGGCGACCTTCTTGGCGACCTTCTTGGCGACCTTCTTGGCGACCTTCTTCAAAGGCTTCTTGATAAAAACGAGTTTGTTTTAAATCTGTTAGTCCTAACATTTGCGCTATTTCCTCTCGACTCAGTTGGGGTAATTTGTAAACAACAATTGTTTCAATTAAGTCAATAATATCTCGTTGAATGGTGCTTGTGCGTAATACCTCTTGAGCTTGTTGAATCAGCTTTTGAGCCAGTTCCATGGCTTGGCTCTCTTCTTCCACGACTAATTGAATTATACTCACTCCTAGCTGTTCTTCTACTCCTTCTAACTCGTCAAGATA